>NZ_JBEZLR010000049.1:0-67154 GCF_040652275.1 Streptomyces sp. NPDC048275 | reverse complement strand
CAGGACCCGAACCACTTACGACGAAGCAACCGCGTGGTCACACCACGCCTCCCCCCAGCCCGCTTGACATCCCAACGACATGGAGTGTCTGACCTCCGTGTTGTTTGCGTCCGCGGCCGGTCGGTAAGTGGTTAGCGGGTCGGCAAATGCATAATCGCACCAAGCCTGACCCAAGCCAGACGAAGCAGTCGACGTGCGGACGCGGGAGGACAAGACATGGCGTGGCTGCTGGTCGTTGTGGCGGGATTGCTCGAAACCGGCTTCGCCGTATGCCTGAAGCTCTCGCACGGCTTCAGCAGACTCTGGCCGACGATCGCCTTTTGTGTCTTCGCCCTCGGCAGTTTCGGCCTGCTGACCCTCTCCCTGAAGAAGCTCGACGTCGGCCCGGCCTACGCGGTGTGGACCGGCATCGGCGCCGCGGGCACGGCCATCTACGGCATGGTCTTCCTGGGCGACCTGGTCTCCACCCTGAAGATCGTCTCCATCAGCCTGGTGATCATCGGGGTCATCGGCCTCCAACTCTCAGGCTCGTCCCAGTAGAGCGCCCCTCCAGGGGCTCGGGGCTGTGACATGGTGCGGCTCGCCGCGTGGGCGCAAGGCTGTGACATGGTGCGGCTCCGCCGAGTGGGCGCGAGCAGCCACACGTCCGCCGCACCCACGCACGCACGCAGATGCCGAGGAACCCCGGAAGGCGCTCACAGCCACTGCCGAGGCAGCGCCCTCCTCACCAGCTCCGTCACCCCACCGTCCCCCGCCGGAGCCGCCACACAGGACAACGACAACCGCACCACCACCTCACACACCCCCGCCAGCTCGACGGCATCCCCCCTGGTCACCCCGGGACCGGACAATGCGGCGACGGCCCGATCCCGCACGAGAGCCACCATGTCGCCCGGCGACGGCAGGGGCCCGTCGGCCCGCCGCTGCGCCGGCACCGCGGAGGACGACGGCACCGCCGAAAGCGTCGGCGAGGGCAACCGCTCGCTCCAGCAGCCGGTGAGCACGGCCCGTACGATCGCGTTGCTCCGGGCCGCCGACGTGGTCCACTCGGCCGTCGCGACCAGTCGCTCGCGCGCGTCCGCGTGGGCGGCCAGCGCGCGCTCGACGCCCGCGAGATAGCCGTCGGCCTCGCGGCGGACGAGGGCACGGGCGAGACCCTCCTTACTGCCGAACTCGTTGTAAAGCGTCTGGCGGGACACTCCGGCCACACCGGCGACGTCGATCATCCGCACCGTGGACCACGGGCGGCGTACGAGCGCCGTGTAGGCAGCGTCCAGAAGAGATTCCCGCGCTGCAGGCATCATTCGCCTCCCTGGGGCGAGCGGGCGGCACTGCAGCTCAGATTTGACGCGCACACGCGCACTGTCAAGGGTTCGCGGCGGCGCCGAGGGGCGTACGCCGGGCGCCGGGCGCCGCGATCACCCCCGACGATCTCCATGCCGTACGGCGTCGGCGATCAACGAGGCCGTATGGCTGTGGTCCAAGTGAGCGATATACGGTGCAGTCATGCCCGATTATCGCGATGACCTGCGCCTCGCCCATGTCCTGGCGGATGCCGCCGACGCCGCGACGATGGACCGGTTCAAGGCGCTCGACCTCAAGGTCGAGACGAAGCCGGACATGACGCCGGTGAGCGAGGCGGACAAGGCCGCCGAGGAGCTGATCCGCGGCCACCTCCAGCGGGCGCGGCCGCGCGACGCGATCCTCGGCGAGGAGTACGGCATCGAGGGCACGGGCCCGCGCCGCTGGGTGATCGACCCGATCGACGGCACCAAGAACTACGTGCGCGGTGTGCCCGTCTGGGCCACGCTGATCTCCCTGATGGAGGCGGGCGAGGGTGGCTACCAGCCGGTCGTCGGGGTCGTCTCCGCACCCGCGCTGAGCCGCCGCTGGTGGGCGGCGAAGGGCCACGGCGCGTTCACCGGGCGCAGCCTGTCCGCCGCGTCCCGCCTCCAGGTCTCGCAGGTCTCGCGGATGGCCGACGCCTCCTTCGCGTACTCGTCCCTGTCCGGCTGGGAGGACCAGGGCCGCCTCGACGGCTTCCTGGACCTCACGAAGGCCGTCTGGCGCACCCGCGGATACGGCGACTTCTGGCCGTACATGATGGTCGCCGAGGGCTCGGTCGACATCTGCGCAGAGCCCGAGCTGTCACTCTGGGACATGGCGGCGACCGCGATCGTGGTGACCGAGGCGGGCGGTTCCTTCACCGGCCTCGACGGCCGCCCGGGCCCGCACAGCGGCAACGCGGCCGCGTCGAACAGCATCCTCCACGACGAACTGCTGGGGTATCTGAACCAGCGGTACTGACCTGGGGTTCCAGGGACGCCCCCGGGCGCCCCTGAACTCACGGCACGCGCCCCCTTGTTGACCCTCTCTTTAACTGCGACTCTGAGAGTCCCCCCACTTGTGAACTTGTGAATCGCTTCTCTTGGTGCTTCACCAGGCTGGGCGCTTCACCAAGGAGGTGGCTCCGTCCATGCTCGTCCGCGACGCCATGAGCACGGTGGTCCTCACCATCGGCCCGGCACACACCCTCCGCCAGGCGGCCCGCCTGATGTCCACACGCCACGTCGGCGCGGCTGTCGTCCTCGACGAGGAGTCCAGCGGTATCGGCATCCTCACCGAGCGTGACATCCTCAACTCACTCGCCCTCGGCCAGAACCCGGACGCGGAGGCCGCAGGCTCCCACACCACCACCGACGTCGTCTTCGCCGCCCCCGCCTGGACCCTGGACGAAGCCGCGGCAGCCATGTCGCACGGCGGATTCCGGCATCTGATCGTGCTCGACTCGAGCGGTCCGGTCGGCATCGTCTCGGTCCGCGACATCATCCGCTGCTGGGCACCGGCCCGTCAGCGCGTACCGGCCTGAGCACACGACGGCGCCTGTATGGACAGGGTCCACCCAGGCGCCGTGTCAAACCGCAACCATCAATTGAGGAACCCCCACGGCGAGCAACCACGTCCGCGAGAGCGGCGCCGGTTTAGGCGCAAAGGGGGCGCCGGGCCTGGACCGCGGTCTCCAGCCGCTTGCCGAAGTCTCCGTCCGCCTGACGGAAGTTGTTGATCGCGCGCTCGGCGATGTCGTCACGGGAGACCTTGGCGATGAAGCCCGCGAGGTTCTCGACCAGACGGTCCTTCTCGTCCTCGGACATCAGCCGGTAGAGGTTGCCCGCCTGCACGAAGTCGGTGTCCTCAGCGTGCGAGGGCGCCTCGGTGTCGCCGGTGCGGCCGGTGACCGCGATCGGCTGCCACAGTGGCCTGTCCGTCTGGAACGGGCCACCGAAGCTGTTCGGCTCGTAGTTCTTCGCGCCCTTGTGGCGGCCGTCGTACAGGAAGCCGTCACGGCTGTTCGTACGCGCCTCGGTGGCGTGCGGGCGGTTCACCGGCAGGTGGTCGGCGTTGATGCCGACGCGGTAGCGGTGCGCGTCGCCGTACGCGAACAGACGGCCCTGGAGCATCTTGTCGGGCGACGGCCCGATGCCCGGCACGAAGTGAGCCGGGGAGAAAATGCTCTGCTCGACCTCGGCGAAGATGTTCTCCGGGTTGCGGTTGAGCTCCAGCTTGCCGATCTCGACCGGCGGATAGTCCTCGTGCGGCCACACCTTGGTGAGGTCGAACGGGTTGAAGCGGTAGTTCGCCGCCTCGGTCGCCGGCATGATCTGCACCTGCACGGTCCACGACGGGAAGTCACCGCGCTCGATGGACTCGCGCAGGTCGCGCTGGTGGGAGTCCGGGTCCTCACCGGCGATCGCTGCGGCCTCTTCCGAGGTCAGGTTCTTGATGCCCTGGTCGGTCTTGAAGTGGTACTTGACCCAGAAGACCTCGCCGGCCTCGTTGTTCCACTGATAGGTGTGCGAGCCGTAGCCGTTCATGTGACGGTACGAGGCGGGGATGCCGCGGTCACCGAAGAGCCAGGTGACCTGGTGGGTGGACTCGGGGCTCAGCCCCCAGAAGTCCCACACGTTGTCGGCCTCCTGCGAGCCCGTGTACGGGTCGCGCTTCTGGGTGTGGATGAAGTCGGGGAACTTGATGGCGTCCTTGATGAAGAACACCGGGGTGTTGTTGCCGACGAGGTCGTAGTTGCCCTCTTCGGTGTAGAACTTCAGCGCCCAGCCCCGCGGGTCACGGACGGCGTCGGCGGAGCCGAGGTTGCCGGCCACGGTGGAGAAGCGCAGGAAGGTCTCGGTCTGTTTGCCGACCTCGGAGAGGAACTTCGCGCGCGTCCACTGCGAGACGTCACGGGTCAGCGTGAAGGTGCCGTACGCGCCAGCACCGCGCGCATGCACGACGCGCTCCGGGATGCGCTCACGGTTGAAGTGCGCGAGCTTCTCGAGCAGCAGCTGATCCTGAACGAGGACGGGCCCGCCGACGCCCGCGGTCTCGCTGTTCTGATTGTCGGCAACCGGCGCGCCGGCCTCCGTCGTAAGCGGTCCCTGCGTCACGTGCGCCTCCTGCGTCATTCCTGCCCGTACCTGCACATCGGCCAATGTCGAACCCGATCCTACAATGGACAATGTCTAAGTCAAGTGAGCTTCCAAAGTCACACCTGTTCGGGATCTGGTCTCCTTGCTGTTAATCTGGTCTGTATGAGTGACCTACTGGAACGGCTGCGCGGACGCGGATGGCGAATGACCGCGCAGCGGCGTGTCGTGGCCGAGGTCCTTGACGGCGACCACGTCCACCTGACAGCCGACGAGGTGCACGCGCGCGCCGTCGCCAAGCTGCCCGAGATCTCCCGGGCGACCGTCTACAACACGCTGGGTGAGCTGGTCTCGCTCGGCGAGGTGCTCGAGGTCGCCACGGACAAGCGCGCCAAGCGGTACGACCCCAACGCGCACCGGCCGCACCACCACCTGGTGTGCGCCCAGTGCGGCGCGATCCGCGACGTCCACCCGAGCGGCAACCCGCTGGCCGACCTCCCCGACTCGGAGCGCTTCGGCTTCACGGTCTCGGACGTCGAGGTGACGTACCGGGGCGTGTGCCCGAACTGCGCGGCGGCGTAAAGCTCGCACTGGAGCCCCGGCACCTGAGCGTGCCGGGGCTTCTCGTTGCCGTCGGCACCCGCACATGACGAAGGCCCGGATCCTGAAGGATCCGGGCCTTACGTTTTTCAGTAGCGGGGACAGGATTTGAACCTGCGACCTCTGGGTTATGAGCCCAGCGAGCTACCGAGCTGCTCCACCCCGCGTCGTTGAACTGAACACTACGTTAACCACGGGACCAGCGCAAATCGCTTTCAGACCCCCTCCTCCGGTCCGCACCCACGACCCTTCGGCGCTTGAGGACGAGGCTGTTCAGGCCGATACGGGGGCCGGGTGGGGCGGCACCCCCACCACAAAGCCACCTCACGCAGACAACTCCTGCCGCAAGGCATCCCGCAACCGAGCCGCCCGCTCGGACACCTCCGCGGGCCCCAGCGAAACGGCCCGGTCGGCCCACCGCTGCCCCTCCGTCAGCTCCCCCCGCCGCGCATAGACGAGGGCCAGCCGAAGCGCCGCCCGCCCATGCCCCGCATCCGCCGCCCGAGTCCACCACAGCGCGGCCTCCGGCTCGCTCCCCTCCCGAGCCAGCAGCAGCCCAAGGTTGAACGCCCCGTTCCGTGACCCGGCCTCCGCGGCCTCCCGGTACCACCGAGCCGCCTCCACGACATCGCCACGTGCGGCGGCCAGCATCCCGACCCGCACCTGCGCCCGCCGATGCCCCTGGGACGCCGCCCGCTCGTACCACTCCTCGCACTCGCTCTTCTCGTGCGCGGGCTCCCCGAGCTCGTGCGCGGGCGCCGGCGGGCGCCGCGCGTCGAGCACGGCGGCAAGCCGGTACGCGGCCTCCGCGCTACCGCCCCCCGCCGCGCACCGCAGATGCTGCTCGGCCTCCCGCTCGTCCCCCTCCCGCAGCCGCGCGATGCCCACCTGAAGCGCCGCCTCGGTGTGCCCGGCCGCCGCCGCCCGCTCGTACCACCGCAGGGCGGCCGCGTCGTCGTCCTCGGTCGCCCGCCCGGCATGCAGAATCCCGAGATTGAACGCGGCGTCCACGCTCCCGGCCTCCGCGGCCTTGGAGAACCAGGGCTCGGCCCCGGCCGCGTCCCCGACCTGCAGCAACAGGATCGCCAAGGCGTTCGCGGCCTCCCGGTGCCCCGCGTACGCGGCCCGCCGGTACCACTGCTCGGCCTGCGCGGTCCGCCCCTGCTCGGCGCAGAGCAGACCGAGGTTGTACGCGCCGTTCACGTCACCGGCGTCCATGGCGGCGCGGTACCACCGCTCGGCGGTCTGCGTCTCGCCGCGCTCGGCATGCAGCGCGCCCAGTGCGTTGGCCGCGTTGCCGTCGCCGTCCTGCGCGGCCCGCAGCCACCACACGGCGGCGCTCTCGGTGTCGCCCGCGTCACGCAGCAGGAACCCGAGCGCACACGCGGCCCGTGCCTCGCCGTCCTTGGCCGACGTCAGATACCAGCGCCCCGCCTCCTTGAGATGGCCCCGCTTCTCGAGGATCGCCCCGAGATGCAGCGCGGCCCGCCGGTGTCCGCGCGCGGCAGCCTGCCGGTACCACTGCTCAGCCTCTTCTCCGGCGGCACCTATCACTCCGATGACACCGTTGTCAGCTCTGCGCTCGCCCGCGTCCGCGGCCTTGCGATCGAGCGTGCGCGCCAGCCGGTACGCGGCCTCGCGGTGCCCGCGCTCGGCCGCGGCCCGCATCCACTGCTCCGCACCGACATCACCGCGGTGCTCCAGCAGATCGGCGAGCGCGTACGCCCCGAGGGCGTGCCCCTGCTCGGCGGACTGGCGCAGCCAGTACTCGGCGGCGGGCTCGTCGCCCCGCTCGCGGTGGTAGCGCCCGAGCGCGTGCGCGGCGGCCGTGGACCCGGCGACAGCGGCGATCCGCCACCACCCGGCGGCATCGTCGGCGTACCCGCGCTGGTGCAGGAGGACACCCAGATTGTTGGCGGCGGCGCGGTCACCGGCGGCGGTGGCGGCGCGCAACTGAGGCTCGGCTCCGTCGAGATCGCCGCGGCGCAGCAGCATCGCACCGAGGACGCTCATCGCCTCGACGTCGCCGGCCTCGGCGGCGAGCCGCTGGCGTGCTTCCTCCACGGCCTCGGCTTCCACAGCCTCGGCCTCCGCAGCCTCGCCGGTTTCGTCCCGGTCTGAAGGCCGTACAAATCGCCCTGTATCCAACAGAGTTGCCTTGTCCCCCATAACGTCCATCGTCGCACCACCTGCAACCTGGGTACACCTGGTATACCGCAGTCAGTGAGGTCACTTCAGCGTTTTGTCGACATGCCCACAGAGAGACAAGTCAAACACAAATTTCCCAACTCCCCACGTATGCAGCAGTCTTCGGGCGCGTCGCCCACCACCGCCGTACACATCGCGCGCAGAAGTCGTACGCACGTCGTCATACAGGCGTAGTACGCACGTGCCCGCACAGCACACAGCGAAGGCCCGGATCCTTGAGGATCCGGGCCTTCGCTTTTCAGTAGCGGGGACAGGATTTGAACCTGCGACCTCTGGGTTATGAGCCCAGCGAGCTACCGAGCTGCTCCACCCCGCGCCGTTGTGACTCAACCGTACCACGGCGCGGGGATGGCCTCTGACCAGCCGATCAGCTGCTGCCCGAGCTCTCGTCGCTGCTGGGGCCACTGCTGGAACCGGTACTGGGACTACTGCTCGGACTACTGCCCTTGTCGCTGCTCTCACTGCCGCCGCTGCCGCTGGACTTCTCGGCCTTGGCTTGCGCGTCCGCGGCCCGCTTCAGCGCGTCCTCAAGATCCTGCTGCGCTTTGCCGTACGCGTCCCAGTCGCTCTCCTTGAGGGCTTGCTGGCCCTCGTCGAAGGCCTTCTGGGCATCGGTGAGCGCCTCCTGGACCGTCGGATCGCTCGACGTCGGCGGTGGTGTCGTGGTCCCGTCGTCGGCCGGCGGGGCGGTCGGACTCTCCGTGTCGAAGATCTTGTTGAGCGCCTGGTCGAGCGTGTCCTCGAAGGCGGTTTTGCCTCCGTAGGTCACGAGCACCTTGCGCAGCAGCGGGTACTTGAGCTCACTGCCGCGTACGAAGACTGGCTCCACATAGAGCAGTCCTCCGTCGAGCGGGACCGTCAGCAGATTGCCGTACTCGACTTCCGAGTCGCCGCCTCTCAGAAGTCTGATCGACTCGGCGATGTCCTGTTCGGAGTTGAACTGGCTCTGGACCTGTTTGGGCCCGTCGACCGGTTCGCTCGTCGGCAGTTTCAGAATTCTGATCTTGCCGTAGTCGCTGGTCCCCGCCTCGGCGTTGACCGACATGAAGGCGCTCAGGTTGTCCCGGCCGTTCGGCGTGAACGTCGTCGTCAGGGAGAACGCCTGGGCCTGCTGGTCGGGCATCTTCATGCTCAGGTAGTACGGCGGCACCGCGTCGCCCGACTTGTTCGTCGGTTCGTCCGGGACCTGCCACACCTCGCTGCCGCTGAGGAACGTCTCCGCGTCCTTCACGTGGTAGCGGGTCAGCAGTTCGCGCTGAACCTTGAACAGGTCCTGCGGGTACCGCAGATGGTCCATGAGCGACTGCGAGATGTCGCTCTTCTTCTCGACCGTGTTCGGGAACGCCTTCATCCAGGTCTTCAGGACCGGGTCTTTGGTGTCCCACTGGTAGAGCTTGACCTCGCCGGTGTACGCGTCGACGGTCGCCTTCACCGAGTTACGGATGTAGTTGACCTGGTTCTGCTGGGCCACCACCGCGCGCTGGTTGTTGGTCGCCGTCAGCGAGTCCGCCGTGGTGTCGCCGAGGGTGGTCCGGGAGGCGTAGGGGTAGCCGTTGGTCGTGGTGTACGCGTCGACGATCCACTGGATCTTCCCGTCGACCACGGCCGGGTAGGCGTCGCCGTCGATGGTCAGCCAGGGAGCCACCGCCTCGACGCGGTCCTTGGGGGTGCGGTTGTAGAGGATCCGGGAACCGTCGCCGATCGCGCCCGAATAGAGGATCTGCGGCTCACCGAACGCCACGGCATACGCGGCGCGGTTTATCGGGTTGGAGAGGCTGACCCCGCTGTCGCCCTTGTAGCTGGTGGTCTTCTCGCCGTTGTCGTCGGAGTAGTCGATCTCCTTCTGGGGGCCGCCGACGATCGAGTACTGCGTGGTCTTCTCGCCGTAGTAGACCCGCTGCTCGTACGTCGGCAGGTCGCCCTTGGACGGCAGGTCGGACTCGGTGAAGACCGGCCGGCCGCCGGAGGTCGCCGTGGTGCCCTTGGCGGCGACCACGCCGTATCCGTGGGTGTAGCGGAAGTGGTCGTTGATCCAGTTGTTCTTCGGAATGCCGTTGAGGTTCAGCTCGCGCAGACCGATGACCGTGTCTTGATCCTCGGCGGCCGTGCCGTCCTTGCTGTAACGGTCGACGTCCAGGTTGGTCGGGAACGCGTAGTAGTTCTTCATCTGCTGCAGCTGCTGGAACGTCGGCGAGACGATGTTCGGGTCCAGCAGGCGGATGCTCGCCGTGGTGTCGGCGTCCTCGCGCAGCTTGGTGTTGTCCTTGGTGCTGCTCGTGCCCGCATAGTCGGAGACCTGGGTGCCGTCGATGCCGTAGGCCTCGCGGGTCGCCTTCAGGTTCTTCTCGACGTACGGCGCTTCCTTCGCCTGCTCGTTCGGCTGAACCTGGAACTTCTGGACGATCGCCGGGTACAGGCCGCCGATGAGGATCGCGGAGAGCACCATCAGGCCGAAGCCGATGACGGGCAGCTGCCAGGTGCGCCGCCACAGGGTGGCGAAGAACAGCAGGGCGCAGATGACGGCGATGCAGAACAGGATCGTCTTGGCGGGCAGATACGCGTTGGCGTCGACGTACCTCAGACCCGTCCAGTTTCCGGTCGCCTTGAATTCACTGGACTTCACCGCGAGCCCGTACCGGTCGAGCCAGTAGGCGATCGCCTTCAGCGCGACGAAGAGGCCGAGGAGCACGGAGAGGTGACCGGTGGCCGCGGCCGTGGCGCGCGCCCCTGGGCTGGTGATCCGCAGTCCGCCGTAGAGGTAGTGCGTGAGCGCGGCGGCGATCAGCGAGAGCACGGCCGCGGCGAAGCCGAAGCCGAGCAGGAAGCGGTACCAGGGCAGGTCGAAGGTGTAGAAGGAGATGTCGAGGTGGAACTGAGGGTCCTTCTGGTTGAAGGAAACTCCGTTCACCCACATCAGCCACGTACGCCACTGTCCGGACGCCGAGGCGCCGGCGATCAGCCCGACCAGGGAGGTGATGCCGAGCAGCAGCCACTTCTTGTAGGGCGCGATGCCCATGCGGTACCGGTCGAGGCTCTGCTGCTCCATGGACATGGCGCTCAGCGGCGGGCGCAGCCGGTGTGCCAGCCAGATGTTGAAGCCGACCGAGGCCGCCATCAGCAGGCCGAAGACGAAGAAGAGCCCGATCTTGGTCCACAGGGTCGTCGTGAAGACGGACGAGTAGTGAACCGACCGATACCAGAGCCAGTCCGTCCAGAACCCCGCGAACATGACAAAGGCCATGGCCAGTACGGCCAGTACGCCCAGTGTCATGAGCAGTGTCCGGACACGCCGGGACGGTCGGCCCACTCTGATCCGTGGCCCCGTCGGGCCTCCGCCGCGGTCCGGCATCTGGAAAGCCAAGGTGCGCACCTCGAAGTTCGCTGTTGATCCGTCAGGCCCCCGTGAACGCGGACCATCCGTCAGGCCCCGAGATCGTGGGGCCTCACCTATGCAACTTACTCACGCTTTACTCGGTTCCCGGTTCCGGGGACTAACGAGGCAGGATTGTGACCATGTCCAACACTCCCATGGCATCGAGCCCGCTCACCCGGGCCGTACTCGAGATCGACGAGTACGCCTCCGGCCTCGGCTGGGACCAGCCTGCCCGCCTCTTCGCCCTCGTAGACACCGCGCGCCTGCGGGCCCAGGAACCCGGCCTCGCGGCCCAGCTCGGCCTGCAGGACGAGCCCGAGACCACCGGTCTCACCCCGATCGAGCAGGACGAGATCCCTGCCGGAAAGCCGCTGGACGAGTTCCTCGGCACCATCGCCTGGCCGGACGCCGTGGTCGGCTGCGCGCTCACCGTGGAGCGTCTGATGCTGCCGCCGTCCGCGGAGGCCTCCGTCCCGGAGGGCCTGAGTGAGAAGAATCTCGCGAAGTGGGTCGCCGAGCACCCGGACCGCCAGGAGGTGCGCATGACGGTGGGCGTCCTGCGTGACGGGACCCGCGACTCGGCGCTGCGGCTGCGCGAGAAGGACGCGCCGACGGAGGTCCTGACGGGGGCGGGCCTGGTGCCGGGCCTGGCGGAGGCGCTGTCGGCGACGTTCGCGGAGTAGTCCTGCGGAGTGGTCCCAAGGACCACTCGGTGGTGCACCGACTACTTGGTGGTGCACTTCGGCAGGTCGGCCGTCTTGCCGGAACTGATGTCCTTGAGGGCGCTCATCGCGTCGTCGATGGTGTTGACCTTGACGAGCGTGAGCCCCTCGGGGGTGTCCTTGGCGGCGGCCGCGCAGTTGTCCTTGGGCGTCAGGAAGTACTGGGCGCCCTTCTCGCGTGCGCCGACCGTCTTCATCTCGATGCCGCCGATCGGTCCGACGGTTCCCTCGTCGTCGATGGTTCCGGTGCCCGCCACGAACTTGCCGCCGGTGAGGTTGCCCGGGGTGAGCTTGTCCACGATGCCGAGCGCGAACATCAGTCCGGCGCTGGGTCCGCCGACGTCGGCGAGCTTGATGTCGATGCTGAACGGGAACGTGTGGTCGGTGCCGGCCGAGATACCGACGATGGCGCGGGCCTCGCCGCTGTCGGTGGACTTCGCCGTGGTGATCGTGACGTCCTTGGTCTCGGTCGCGGTCTTGTTCGCCTTCTCGGCCGCGGCCTGCTCCTTGGCGGGCACGATCGTGAAGACGACCTTGTCGCCGGGCTTGTGCTTGGTGACGAGCTTCGCGACGTCGTCGGGCGCCTTCACCGTCGTACCGTCGACGGCCTTGATCACATCTCCGGCGTGCAGCCTGCCCTCGGCCGGGGAGTCCTTGAGGACGGTGGAGACGATCACCCAGGACTTCACCGGGATGTCCAGCTCCTCGAGGGCCGCGACCTTGGCGCTCTCCTGGGACTGGCTGAACTCCTCCGCGTTCTCCTGCGTCGACTGCTCCTCGGTCTTGCCGTCGGGGTAGAGCGTGTCGTGCGGGACGACCTTGTTGTCGTGCGCCAGCCACCCGTAGACGGCCTCGACGAGGTTCATCTTGTAGTCGGCACTGGTGACCCGGACGGTGGTCATGTTCAGGTGCCCGGTGGTCGGATACGTCTTGCGCCCGGAAATCTGCAGCACCGGCTCGCCGTCGTGGTCACCCAGCGTGTTCACCGTCGGCCCCGGTGACATCTCCGAGTACGGCACTTTGATGAACACTCCCGCGCACAGGAGCGCGATCAGGATCAGGGTGGAGGCGAGCATCGTCGCGGTGCGGCGTGGCATGCCACGACAGTACGGGACAGTGCTGTCAGAGCACTGTCGGGGCCGTCCGTACGAGGCCTCGGCCCGGTACGGAGCGACGCCGCCTCAGACCGCGTCGGAGGGGGACTTCTCCCTGGCCTCGGACCGCTCCATCGCCTCGCGGAAGCGCGCGTAGCCCTCGAGCTCGATGCCGTCTCCCGCCGCCTTGCGGTTCCGGCCGGCCCAACTGCCCCACAGTCCAGCACCGATCGCGGCCAAAAGCGGAATCAGCAACCAGGCGAGCGACGCCATGCCGACCTCCCAACCCATGAGCGACCGCAACTGACTGATCAGCAGATTAACCATCCACGTCGTTAACGCTCACGCCAGGGGGTCGGTTACGCAACCGGAAGGCAGGCGATCGGTAGGTGATCAGCAGGCGCCGACCCACTCCTCCGTGCCGTCGGAGAACTTCTGGTGCTTCCAGATGGGCACTTCGTGCTTCAGATCGTCGATCAGCTTGCGGCACGCCTCGAAGGCCTCACCGCGGTGCGGACACGACACGGCGACGACGACCGCGAGATCACCCACGGCGAGATCACCGATACGGTGCACGGCAGCCAGCGCCCGTACCGGATACTCGGCGACCACCTTCTCGGCGATCCGCCTCATCTCGGCCTCGGCACTGGGGTGGCACGAATACCCGAGCTTGTCGACATCGGCACCCCCGTCGTGATTGCGCACAGTGCCCACGAACAGCGCGGTCCCTCCGGCGGCGTCGTCACCGACGGCCCGGAAGACCTCGTCCACGGAAAGCGCCTCGTCCCGAATCGCCAGCAACCGAATCGGATCCTGCGCGCCCTGCTCACCGGGATGATCAAAAGTAGGTGCCATACGTCCATCGTGCCCCAGCCCACTGACATCGCGGAACACGGTCAGCATTCCCCTCGGGCGAAGCCGAGAGCTGGGGGGAGGGAAGGTAGGGGCGGCGGGGCGAAAACCTGGACGCCCACCACAACGCACCCGCACCCACCCGCCTCAGATCCGCCGCCGAGCCTTCCGCGCCCGCCGCACAACCGCCGCCGCACCCAGCAGAGCGACCGTCGCCCCCGCGGCCCCCGCCGCCGTCGCGTCCTTCCGCCCGAGCCGCCGCCCCGCCACCGTATGCCGCCCGGCAACCTCCTCGAGCAGCTCCGCGAGAACCTCCTCATTGGTCCACTGCGCCCGCCACCCGGCGTCATGGAGCCGACTCCCGCTCACCACCCAGGGGTACATCGTGTACGCCAGGTCCCCGGCCGGGGACGGGGTGAGCCCGATCCGGTGAAGCCGCGCGGCCGCCCCCAGCGCGACGGCGGACGGCAGCTCCATCCGCCGAATCCCGCTCAGCTCCTCGACCTCCTCCTGTTCCAGCCACCCGTCGCATCCGACAGTCAGCTCTCCGTCCACCTTCTCCAGAACGGCGTACTCCAGAGCACTGCACAGATCCTCGACATGGCAGAACTGCCAAGCCGGGCGCGACCCGGCCACCACAAGCAGCCGCGGCGACTCGAAGTACCTGGTCAGCGCGGTGTCGGTACCGCCTCCGACCAACACCCCCGGCCGTACGACCGTGACATTGAGCCCGGGATGCGCGCGCGGCGCCCGCCGGGCGAGCCGCTCGATCTCGAGCAGGTCCCCGACTCCCGTGGCCTCCGCCGTCGCCCGCAGTTCGGCGTCTTCGGAGAGGGGCAGTTCGTTGTCGGGCAGCGCGCCGTAGACCATCGCGGAGGTGCACAGGACCACACGGTGCACCCCAGCCGCGGCGGCGGCCGTGAGCACGGTCTGCGTCCCCCGGACGTTGTACGCCGTACGCGCCGCCGCGTCCGTCTCCAGATCGAGGTCGAGCGCGAGATGCACCACGACGTCCGCCCCGCGGAGCTTCTCGGCGATCGCCGGGTCCCGGACGTCCAGGATCTGCCACTGGGCGCCCGCGCACTCGCCGCGCCGCTCGTCGATGGCGATGACCTGCTTGATCTCCTCGGACGCGGCAAGCCGCTCGGTGAGCAGCGCGCCCACTCCGGACGCGGCGCCGGTGACCGCGACGACGGGCCCGCGCAGGGCCGGGCTGGTTGAGTGGTTTCGCGCTGCGCGAACCTGTGGATCTGGGGAACTCACCGGGCGTCTCCAGCGGTTGTCTTCAGTAACGGACGCGCGTGACGCGTGCGTACCAGGTGGCATCCATCCTGCCGCAGGCTGAGAGTCGGCGAAGCACCGAGGCCCGATCGGGCTCTGGTGTCTACCCTGGGTGGTGTTGTCGGGCAGTCGCCGCCGGAATGAACCGGCGGCCTTACCAGCCGAGGAATCCCGTGAGTGACACCCCATTCGGATTCGGCCTTCCGCCGGAGGAGCCGGAGAACGGCGACGAGGGCAAGAAGAAGGACCAGCAGAGCGGCGGTGGTCAGGGCCCGGCCAACCCGTTCGGTTTCGGGTTTCCCGGAGCCGGCGGCCCCGGCGCCGACAATCCGCTCGCAGCCATGTTCGGTTCCATGAACCCCAACGACCTGGGCGCCGCGTTCCAGCAGCTGGGCCAGATGCTCTCGTACGAGGGCGGCCCGGTGAACTGGGAAATGGCCAAGCAGATCGCCCGCCAGACGGTCTCCCAGGGCACCTCTGACGGCACCAAGGACGCGAGCGTCGGCCCCGCCGAGCGCACCGCGGTCGAGGAGGCCGTGCGCCTGGCCGATCTGTGGCTGGACGACGCGACGTCCCTGCCGTCCGGCGCCGGCTCCGCCGTGGCCTGGAGCCGCGCGGAGTGGGTCGAGGCGACCCTGCCGGTGTGGAAGGAGCTCGTCGACCCGGTCGCCGAGCGTGTCGGCGCGGCCATGGGTGACGTCCTGCCGGAGGAGATGCAGGCCATGGCGGGCCCGCTCATCGGCATGATGCGCTCCATGGGCGGTGCCATGTTCGGTACGCAGATCGGGCAGGCCGTGGGCGTGCTCGCGGGCGAGGTCGTCGGCTCGACCGACATCGGCCTGCCGCTCGGCCCGGCCGGCAGGGCCGCGCTGCTGCCGCTGAACATCGCGTCGTTCGGCAAGGACCTGGGCGTCCCCCAGGAAGAGGTGCGGCTCTACCTCGCCCTGCGCGAGGCCGCCCACCAGCGCCTCTTCGCCCACGTGCCATGGCTGCGCTCGCATCTCTTCGGTGCGGTCGAGGGCTACGCGCGCGGGATCAAGGTCGACACCGCCAAGCTGGAGGACGTGGTCGGCCAGCTCGACCCGCAGAACCCGGAGCAGTTGCAGGACGCCCTCCAGCAGGGCATGTTCCAGCCGGAGGACACGCCGGAGCAGAAGGCCGCGCTGGCCCGTCTGGAGACGGCGCTCGCGCTCGTCGAGGGCTGGGTGGACGCGGTCGTGCACTCCGCCGCAAAGCCTCGTCTGTCGTCCGCGGACGCGCTCCGCGAGACGCTGCGCCGCCGTCGTGCCACGGGTGGTCCCGCCGAGCAGACCTTCGCCACACTCATCGGCCTCGAGCTGCGCCCGCGCCGGCTGCGGGATGCCTCGCGCCTGTGGGCCTCGCTCACCGACGCGCGCGGTGTCGACGGCCGGGACGGCCTGTGGGCCCACCCGGACATGCTGCCGACGGCGTCCGACCTGGACGACCCGGACGGCTTCGTGCACCGCGAGCAGCTGGACTTCTCCGAGCTCGACAAGATGCTCGGCGAGGCGGCGAGCGGCTCCACCGAGAAGCCGAACCTGAAGAAGGAAGACGCCCCGAAGGACGCCCCCGAGGACGACAGCAAGGGCGACGGCACCAAGTGACCCTCCACGACGACGCGGTCCTCGTACTGAAGAGCTACGAGGACCAGCAAGAGCTGCGCCAGGCATATCTGGACCACCTGGAGGCGCACCCGGACGGCATGTGGAAGTCGTGCCACGCCGGGCACATCACGGCGAGCGCCCTGGTGATCGACCCCGAGCACGACCGGGTGCTGCTCACCCTCCACAAGAAGCTGCGTATGTGGCTCCAGATGGGCGGCCACTGCGAGCCGGGGGACGCCACCCTGGCGGACGCGGCTCTGCGCGAGGCCACGGAGGAGTCCGGCATCGCCGGGCTGACGCTGCTGCCGGGCGGACCCGTGCGGCTCGACAGGCATCCGATTCCGCCGCCGTGCCACTGGCACTTCGACGTCCAGTACGCCGTCGTGGCCGCGCCTGGAGCCGTTCAGGAGATCAGCGACGAGTCACTGGACTTGCGCTGGTTCGACTACGACGAGGTCGCGGACGTGGCCGACGAGTCGGTCGTACGGCTGCTGGAGGGCACTCGCGCCAGGCTGTGAGCGTAAAGCGGTAAGGGGCGGCCGCCCTTGCGGTCGCCCCTTACGTTTGCTCCCTGGACCGTCGGCCGGTCAGTCCGTCAGCTCCAGGCGTTGCCCTGGTTCTGCCCCTGCGCGCCTTGCTGCCCCATGCCGTACTGGGCGCGCACCCCCTGGCCGATCACCGCGTTCTGCGGCGGCAGCAGCTCGCTCGGCTGGACGAGGGCGTAGCCCTGGCCCAGGAAGCTGAGCTCCCAGCCTTCACCGGTGTTGCCGCGACGCCGCCACACTCCGGAGGAATGCGTCTGGGCCTGCATCTGCACGCGCAGGCCGGTGGACCAGGCGACGGTGGCGTCGGCGTCACAGTTGACGTACTTGTCCGGCGTGACCTGCATCATCAGCGGCATCCCCGAGGTCATCAGGGCGACCTTGCCGCGACCGGTGATGTTGAGCTGGTACTTGCCGGAGCCGGAGATGCCGTACTGGCTGTCCACGGCGATGACCTCATGGTGCAGTGAGGAGTCCATCGCCAGGACGTAGCTGCTGTCGACGGTGAGACCGTCCTGGTCCACATCGACCATGTGCACGTGCTGGGCAAGATTCGCGAGGTAGACCGTTCCCTGACCGTGGCAGCGCATCAGGTCGAGGCCCTCACCGGTGTGGGCACGCGCGCGGCGCTGGCCGTTGTTCTGGTATTCGGCGTCGAACTCGACAAGCCCCTGGTAGGCGACCATGGTGCCCTTGCGGGCGAGGATGTCGTCGTGGCCCTCCAGGACGACGCGCAACATCTGCGAGTTCTGCAGGCTGTAGCGCTCCTGGGTCTGCTGCTCGTTGTAGCCGAAAATCGGGCTCTGCATGGTGTCCTGCTCCCCCTCAGCCCCGGATCCGGAGGCGGTCGGTGCTGTCCTCGCTGGGCTGGACGACGACGATGCCCTGCCCGGAGAACGCCATCTGGTACGCCTCGCCGCTGCCGCGCCCGATCAGCGACTGTGCCTTGAAGCTGCGCTTGCCCTTCACCTTGAGGTTCGGGGACCAGGCGACGAGCGCGTCCGGGTCGACGTACGTCTCGTCCTCACCGCCGCCGCAGTCGACGACGATCGGCGTGCCGCGGGAGGTCAGCGCGACCCAGCCCTGCCCGGAGATCTTGGTGTTCCACAGGCCCTGCCCGGCGAACTTGGCGAGCCCCTTGACGCGCTCGACGCCCCAGGTGAGGTGTGCGTCGAAGGCGAGCAGGTTGGTGGCGTTGACGGAGATGGCGTCCCCGTTGAGGTTGATGACGACGACGTTCGCCCCGTAGTCGGCGAGATAGAGCAGGCCGTCGCCCGTGCACTTCATGAGGGGCGCGCCCTCACCGGTCATCCAGTCCTTGGCGATCTGGCGTACGGCGGGCGGGTTGGGCTCGTACTGGACGAACCCTTCGTAGGCGACCATCGAGCCCACGCGCGCGAAGAGGTCGTTTCCGGTCTGCATGGCGACCTTCAGCATGTGGTTGCCGTGGTTCTCCATGCGGGCGGTGACGGGTGCCGGGGCGAAGCCCGCGAGTGGCTGGTTCATGACGGGCTCCCTCAGACCTCGTACGGCTGGACGACGATGAAATTGCCGGGCGCGCCGCGGAACTGGAGGTTCACGCTCTCTCCGGTGTCGCCGGGGTAGGCGTTGCGGCGCATCCGCACCTGGCTGGACACGATCACCTGGGAGGCCGCGGACCACGCGACGACGGCGTTGCAGTCGGCGAACGTCGTCGGCGTCACGGGCAGTACGACGGGGGCGCCATGCGTCTTGACGACGACCGTGCCGGTTCCCTGGAACTGCATCGTGAACAGCGCGCCTCCGGGAATGCCGTGCCCCTCGATCCTGCGCACCTCGTACTGGAGGGTCTCGTCGAAGGCGAGGACGTTCTCGGCGGACACGCAGATGGCGTCGCCCTGGAGTTCGATGGGGTGCAAGTGGGCGGCGCTGTCCGCGAGGAACACCTGGCCGCGGCCCGAGCAGCGCATCAGCTGCATCTCCTGGCCGGTCGCGTTGCCAACGATCCGTCCGGCGAACCCGGCACCCTTGTAGCCGAACTCGACCTTGCCCTGGTAGAGCACCATGCTGCCCTGGCGGGCCAGTACGGGCTGGTCACCGATGCCGAGGTCGACCCGGACGAGCTTCTTGTTCTGCTGGGTCCACCGCTGGCCGGTGGGCGTCTCCTTGAACGCTCCCAGCGCGGCGGTCACACCGGCACCACCCTGCGGGGCGCCCTGGGGAACGGCGTACGGGGAGGGCGCGCCGGGCTGACCGGGCGCCTGGCCCGGGACCTGGCCGTACGGCGGCTGCTGTCCGTAGCCGGGGGGTGCCGTCGGGGCCTGCTGGCCGTATCCGGGCGGCAACGGAGCCGTCTGGCCGGGAGGCTGCTGGCCGTAGCCCGGCGGCGGACCGGGCTGCCCGGGCGGCTGCGCGTACGGCGCGGGACTCGGCGGTGGCACGGTACCGCCCGGCGGGGAGTGCAGGGGCGCGGCGATGGTCGGCGCGGCGTGCACGGGGGGCGCGGCGGGCATGGGGGGCACAGGGGGCGCCGGGACGGGAGGCGGGGTGGTCCCCTGGGGTGGGGCAAAACCCTGCGCGGCGGGCTGCGGTACGGGCGCCGGAGCAGGCGCGGGTGCGGGAGCAGGCGCCGGGGCAGGTGCGGCCGGGGCGGCGAACGCGGGCGGCGCGGTGGCCTGGGCGGGTGGGGCGAAGGACGGTACGGCGCCGTCCTTCGGCTGCTGTGCGGCGGGTTGCTCCTCGGCGACCTCACCGCCGAAGTTCTTCAGCAGCGCGTCGAGTCCGCCGTCGAAGCCCTGCCCCACGGCGGCGAACCGCCAGACGTCCTTCAGGTAGAAGTCGCCCAGCATCACGGCACGCTCCGTGGAGAACTCCGCGCCGTTGAACGAGTACCGGGCCACCTCCTCGCCGCCCGCGACGATACGGAGATAGCCGGGGGCGATCTGCGACATCTGCCCGGCGCCGTCGATGGTCGCCGTGAACGACAGCTTCTGGATCTGCGCCGGGATCCGGTCGAGGGTGACACGGAAGGACTCGGTGTCACCCGCCTGGGCACCGAGGAGTTGGATGGATTCTTCAGGGGTCTTCGGCTGGTTGAAGAAGACGAAGTACTGATCGTCCGAAAGCCGTTCCTCGGCATCCAGACCGAAGCAACTGATGTCGAAGGTCAGTCCGGGGCCGGCGATCTGCACACCTACGTACAGATCGGTGCCCGCGGTGAGGTCACTGATCCTGGCCTTGTGGCCGCGCTGGAATTCCCTGGCCATGCGTACCGACCGTCCCCCATCCCGAGTGCCATTGCGTCGCGCCAGGCTAACGGCAAATTCTGGGCGCGACCGCAGCCGGTACAGACCCGGTACACAATCACCCCTCGACGGGGGCGAACCCCCTCCGCAGGGAGCGCCGCCGCCCGCCCGCTATTCCTCGCGCTCGGTCGGCAGATGGGGCAGCCGGTCGGCGGCGACAACCCCTTCCAGGTAGCCGCGCGCACGCTCCGTACGCGGATACGCCTCCAACAGCCGCCAGAAGCGGGGCCCGTGTCCGGGCACGAGAAGGTGCGCGAGTTCGTGGACGAGGACGTAGTCGACGACGTACTCGGGCATGCCCTGCAACCGGTGCGACAGGCGGATACTGCCCTCGGCGGGGGTGCACGAGCCCCAGCGCGTGTTCTGATTGGTGACCCAACGGACCGAGGTGGGCCGGGCCCGGCCGTCGAAGTACTGGCCCGACAACCGAGCGGCGCGCTCGGTCAGCTCGGCATCGCCGAGCACCCGTTTGCTCTCCTGGGCGGCCAGCTTGTCGAGCATGACGGTCACCCAGCGCTGCTCCTCCGCCTCGGACATCCGGGCGGGGATGAGCACGACGGTGCGATCGCCCTCGCGGTACGCGGAGACCGTTCTGCGCCGTCGCGTGCTCCTGCGGACCTCGATCGCGCTCGCCCCCGAGCCGCTTGGCGGCAGGCTCGTCGTGCTGCGCTGTGGTTTTCCGGCGCGGTGCAGTGGGTCGGCGGGCACGCCCCGACGTTACCCGCTGCACATGGGCGAAGTCCCGTCCCCGGGACGGTTCGGTTCCGATCCGCACTCCGTGCGCTTGATTTATACGATGAACACCACCGCCTGTGGACAACTTTCGGCACCATTCGGCCGGTCCGGGCATGCTGGCATTCGGTCGACGGGACCAGGACGGACCCCGCCGACACACACGGGGATGCTCTACGGGTACGGGGGTCGGTCATGCATCCGATGGTGAAGCCCACGCTGCGGCGCGGCTGGCGGGATCTCAACACCGTGCAGTTCGGGATGGCACCCGCGCACGCGATGGTGCTGGGCCCGGTGGACACGGCGACGGGCAGCTTCCTCGACCTGCTCGACGGCACCCGCGGGCTGCCACACCTGCGCGACGAGGGACGCGGCATGGGTCTGCCCGACGGCCATGTCGACGCGCTGGTGGAGCGGCTGGCCCGGTCCGGTCTGCTGGACGACACGACGGGCGGCGGTCCGGCCGCCGACTCCCTGCGCAAGAAGAAGGCGGTCATGGACCGGCTGCGTCCCGACCTGGCGTCCCTCTCCCTCGTCGCCCCCGCACCGGGAGACGCCATGAAACACCTGGCCGCCCGTCGCTCACTGCACGTGCAGGTGCGAGGCGCGGGCCGGGTGGGAGTCGTCCTGGCCTCGTTGCTGGCGGGCGCAGGCGTGGGCGAGGTCGAGGTGCGCGATGTCGGCCGCGTCGAACCGTGGGACGTGGCGCCGGGCGGACTGCCCGCGGAGTCCATCGGCGAGCGCCGAGAGGAGGCCGCCCGGCGGGCGGTGCGCCGAGCGGCACCGGATCGGCCCCCACGGCCGATCACCGAGACAGACGAACTCGGACTGTCACTGGTGATCCTCGCGCCCCGGGACAGCCTGGCTGTCCACGCCCCCGATCCGGTCACCGCCGAGCCACTGATCACCTCGGGGACACCCCATCTGTACGCGGGAGTCGTGGAGGGGACGGGTGTCGTCGGGCCCCTGGTCCTGCCCGGCGACACCGGCTGCGCGGGCTGCCTGGACCGGGGGCGGGTCGACCGGGATCCGACCTGGCCTCGTCTGGTCGCCCAGTGGCGCTCGGGACCATCGCGCCAGGTGCCGGCGTGCGACCTCGCCCTGGCGACCGGTGTCGCCGGACTGGCCGCCGGGCATGCGCTCGCCTTCCTCGACGGACGGTTGCCCTCCAGCGCCGGGGCGCGATGGGAGACCTCCGTGCCGGGGTTCGACTGGCACGCGAAGCCGGTGTGGTCACACCCCGCATGTCCGTGCGACGCCGCGGACAAAGGTAAGAAAGGGGAACGCGCCCCGGACAACGGGGAGCCGCACGAGACAATGGCGGGGCAACAGTCGTACGCGGCACGGCTGTCTGGGACTTGGAGGGCGCATGTCTGATCTTCCCCGGAAGGCCGTCACCCGGACGGCCAAACTCGCCGCGCTACCGCTCGGCTTCGCCGGGCGAGCGACTTGGGGGCTGGGCAAGCGGATCGGCGGGAAGTCGGCGGAGATCGTGGGCCGCGAGCTGCAGCAGCGCACGGCGGAGCAACTCTTCAAGGTGCTCGGCGAGCTCAAGGGCGGCGCGATGAAATTCGGGCAGGCCCTGTCCGTCTTCGAATCGGCGCTGCCCGAGGAGGTCGCCGGACCGTATCGCGCGGCTCTGACGAAGCTCCAGGACGCGGCGCCGCCGATGCCGACGAGCACGGTGCGCTCCGTGCTTCAGGAGCGGCTCGGCGAGGACTGGTCCCAGCTGTTCCTGGAGTTCGAGGACAAACCGTCCGCGGCGGCCTCGATCGGCCAGGTGCACCGGGCGGTGTGGCACGACGGACGCGAGGTCGCCGTCAAAGTGCAGTACCCCGGGGCGGGCGAGGCCCTGCTCTCCGACCTGACCCAGCTCAGCCGATTCGCCAGACTTCTGGGCCCTCTGATCCCCGGCATGGACATCAAGCCACTCATCACGGAACTGCGCGACCGGGTGTCCGAGGAACTCGACTACGGACTGGAAGCACAGGCCCAGCAAGCGCATGCCGAGGAATTCGCGGGCGACCCTGATGTGCAGGTGCCGGCAGTGGTGCACCAGTGCGACCAGATTCTGGTGACCGAGTGGATCGACGGGATCCCCCTGTCGGAGGTGATCACCGCCGGCACCCAGGAGCAGCGGGACCGTGCGGGTCAACTGCTGGCCCGTTTCCTCTTCTCGGGCCCCGCCCGCACCGGCCTGCTGCACGCCGATCCGCACCCGGGCAACTTCCGGCTCCTGCCGGACGACAAGAGCGGCTGGCGGCTGGGCGTCCTGGACTTCGGCACGGTCGACCGTCTCCCGGGCGGTCTGCCCGCGACGATCGGCTACTCCCTCCGTATGACTCTCGCCGGCGAGGCCGAGGCGGTCTACGAGTTGCTGCGCGAGGAAGGCTTCGTCAAGGAGTCCATAGAGCTCGAACCCGACGCGGTCCTGGACTACCTCCTGCCGATCATCGAACCGGCCCAGGTCGACGAGTTCGCCTTCACCCGCGGCTGGATGCGCAGCCAGGCCGCCCGGGTGGCCGATCCCCGTTCTCCCGCCCATCAGTTGGGCAGGCTGCTCAATCTGCCGCCGTCGTATCTCCTGATACACCGCGTCACCCTGAGCACCATCGGAGTCCTGTGCCAGTTGGGTGCGACGGTCCGTCTGCGCGATGAACTGGAGGAGTGGTTGCCCGGGTTCATGCCGGACGAGGAGCCGACGGAGGAGACGCTGGACGAGGGGGAGTCGGCTGCACAGGCCTGAGTTCGGTCCTCGGCTACCACCACGCCGAGTCCAGGCGCCCTTCGATGGCCCTGAGATTGCTCCGGGCGCAGGTGTCACAGAAGTAGTGGCGGGCGCCGTTCTCCACGGAGCAGGTCCACGTCGGCTGGGGTCCGTCGGCCGGGGTACCGCAGCGAGCGCACACGATGTACCGGGCGTCGGCCGCGTCGGGCCGCCGCATGGAGTTGGTGCTGTCACTGTCCCCGGGAAGACTCGTCACGCGGCGACGATATCGCCGTGATCGGCGGTTCGTCGGCACAACGCACCGCGGGGGTCGGTCCGTTCGGACCGCCCCCCGTGGATGAGTTACTGCCTGCGACTGCCTTCGGCTACTGCATGACCGCCATGGCGAGCGCGCGCCGAGCACGCAGGGAGGCGCGCTCGGCCCGACGCTGCATCCGGCGGGCGGTGGCCAGGCGCACAGCCCGGCGTTCCCGCTCGGCCTCGTGCAGTCGCTCGTGCATATGCGCACGAGCCAGGGCTTCTGGGATGAGTTGCATCTCGCGGGTCCTGTTCTGACGCGAGTCGTTCGCGCCGGTGGTGGTGAAGTCTGGGATGGCGGAGCCTGTGGGCTCGCTGGTGGACGGCTTCATCGGGGCCTGTTTCTTGGGGTCGTGCGTCAGGGGGCGATCGATCGTTCCTGCGGTGTTCATGCCGCAACCGGGTTCTTGCGCGGGCGGCCACGCGGCCGCTTGCGGGCAACGACAACACCCTGGACGAAGAGCTCGCCGCCCCAGACGCCCCAGGGCTCACGCCGCTCCTTGGCGCCGGCGAGGCAGGCCTCGATCAGCGGGCAGGTGCGGCAGAGGGACTTGGCGTACTCGACATCGGCCGGCGACTCGGCGAAGAAGACCTCCGGGTCGTAGGAGCGGCAGGGGACGGGTACGCCGAGGTTCTCGATGGCGTCGTCGAGCGCGGTGAGCGCAGTGAGCGGGGTCAAGGTGGAGTCCTCCGTGAGGCCGGGCGGGGGGATCGTTTCGGAAGGCGGTACGGACGGGGCGTGCGCTTCGAGTTGCACGGTTTCGTCTTCCTCGTCTGGTCGTGCCGGCCGGGTTGGCCGGTTGGCGGCTGGTACCGGGTTCTTTTCTTGTCCCGAGGCCCCTTCGCTCCGCCGTCCCCGGTCGGGGACAAACAGAAGGGCCGCGGATCCCGGGTGGGGTTCCGCGGCCCTGAAGGCGCCGGCCTGATCGAGGATCAGGCTGGATCACTCCAGGGTTCAGGCCCACGGAAGGCCCACATCGTGTGGTGCTTCGTCGTCTGCTTCAGGGATCCGGCACCGGCTGCCGCAAAGGCATAGGCCTGGGCCTCTGCCACTACTGCTGCTTCCAGTGCCTGGATCGGTCGCTCATTGCGCTCACGGACGGGAAGGCCCGCGAGAGACATGGAGGACGCCGGCCGGATGGCAGGAATGCCGGACAGACCGGTGCCCAGGTTCGAGACGCCGAGCATGCACAGGGAGACGACCGAGCGATCGGTCATTTTGACGGTGCTGATGGCGCTGCTGGAGCTGGTGTTGATGCTGATCACTGGAATCGCCTCCTCTCGGCGTCTAAGGGGACCGGGGTGAGCCAGTCCGACGGTTATTAAGTACAGCACGGAACCAGGGCCTCGGAGAAGGCCGCCGTTCCCGTGCTAAGAACCTATGGGGATTGCTGGGGCATGCGCAAACTATTTTCTCGACGAGTTTGGTTCAGTCACCTTCATCGCCGCCTCGAAGCTCTTGACCTGCGCAGATGGCCAGAACATCGGCTCCGAACCGGTTGAGCTTGCGTACTCCGACCCCAGGGATCCGCGCCAACTCGCCCTCGTCGTCCGGCACGGTCTCGGCGATGGCCATGAGCGTCTTGTCGGTGAAGACGCAGAACGCGGGCTGGCCGCTGCGCTGCGCCTGCACCGCCCGCCACTCGCGCAGCCGCTCGTACAGACCCTCGTCCATGTCGGACGGACAGTCCTCACAGCGCATCAGCTTCATCTCACCGGCGTCGGTGAGTGTGCGGCCGCAGACCCGGCAGCGGGCCGGGGTCCGGCTCGCCCGTCGCACGACGGTTCCTCCGCTGCTGCCCACGCCGCGCTCGATGCCTCCTGAACCGGCGCCGCTGCTGCGGACCGCGGTGGCGACCGAGCCGGGGCGCAGCCCGTCGAGGAATCGGCTGGGCCGGCGGTTGGGTCTGCCGCCGGGCGAGCGGGACAGTGCCCAGGAGATGAAGAGGTGTTCTCTTGCGCGGGTGACTCCGACGTAGAGGAGGCGACGCTCCTCCTCGATCTGCTCTTCGGTCTTTGCGTAGGTGATCGGCATCATGCCCTCGGCGACGCCGACCAGGAAGACGACGTCCCACTCCAGTCCCTTGGCCGAGTGCAGGGAGGCGAGGGTGACGCCCTGGACGGTCGGGGCGTGCTGGGCACTCGCGCGCTCGTCGAGCTCCGCCACGAGGTCACTGAGAGTGGCGCCCTGCTTGGCCGCGGCGAAGTCCTGGGCGAGGTGTACGAGGGCAGCCAGCGACTCCCAGCGTTCTCTGACCGCGCCGGAGCCCGCGGGTGGCTCGCTGGTCCAGCCTTCGCCGGACAGCACCGCGCGGACCTGGGAGGGCAGGTCGACGGCGTCGTCGAGGAGCGAGTCGTTGGCTCCGAAGCGGGCGGCGGCGCGTAGGGCGGTACCCGCTTTGCGCACCTCGGGACGGTCGAAGAACCGCTCGGCGCCGCGCAGCTGGTAGGGCACTCCGGCGTCGGCGAGAGCCTGTTCGTAGATCTCGGACTGGGAGTTGGTACGGAAGAGGATCGCGATTTCTCCCGCGGGGATGCCGGAGGCGATGAGGTCACGGATACGGCGGGCGGCGCCCTCGGCCTCGGCGGGCTCGTCCGTGTACTCGGCGTAGCCGGGCTCGGGGCCGGAGGCGCGCTGGGAGATCAGCTCCAGGCGGTGGTCGGCGGCCCGGCCGCGGGCCTGGGCGAGCAGGCCGTTGGCAAGGTGCACCACTTGGGGTGAGGAGCGGTAGTCGCGGACGAGCTTGACCACGGTGGCCGCGGGGTGGCGGGTGCGAAAGTCGAGTAGGTGGTCGGGAGTTGCACCGGTGAACGAATAGATCGTCTGGCTGGCGTCGCCGACGACGCAGAGGCTGTCGCGCTCGCCGAGCCACAGCTCAAGGAGTCGCTGTTGAAGAGGGCTGACGTCCTGGTACTCGTCGACCACGAAGTGCTGGTACTGGGCGCGAACCTGTTCTGCGATGTCGTGCCGGTCCTGGAGGATGGCGACGGTGAGCAGCAGGACGTCCTCGAAGTCGATGACCGCGCGGTCACGCTTCAGGGTCTCGTAGGTGGCGTAGACCTGGGCGATCTCGGCCGGATTACGAGGGGACTCACGGCCGGCCTTGGCTGCGGCGGCCGCGTAGTCGGCGGGGATGGTCTGGGTGACCTTGGACCATTCGATCTCGGCGGTGACGTCCCTCAGCTCGCCCCGGTCGAGGCGGATGCGGCAGGCCGCCGCGGCATCGGCGACGAGCTGGATCTTGCGGTCGACGAGCCGGGGCAGGCTGCCGCCGACTGCTTTCGGCCAGAAGTACTGCAACTGGCGCAGCGCGGCGGAGTGAAAGGTGCGGGCCTGGACGCCGCCGGCGCCGAGCTGACGCAGGCGGCCGCGCATCTCGCCCGCGGCTCGGTTGGTGAAGGTGACGGCGAGCACAGTGGAGGGCTGGAGGATTCCCGCGCGCACCCCGTAGGCGATGCGGTGGGTGATCGCTCGCGTCTTGCCCGTGCCGGCGCCGGCCAGCACGCACACCGGACCGTGCAGGGCGGTGGCCACTGCGCGCTGCTCGGGGTCGAGCCCGTCGAGCACCGCGTCGGCCGTGTCCGGAACCTGCGGGAAAAGGGTGGAGTGCGTTGCTGCTGTCACCCCGCCATGCTGCCAGGTCGCCGGGGACGGATGAGCCGGTTGTCCACAGGGAGGCGCCTGCAGTCGTACTAATGCGGCAGTCGCTCCCCGCCGCCCGCGTGCGGGAATGGCGGCCCCGTCCCGTACGTTCCTCTCTCTGCGACCACGCACCCCCAGGCAGCAAAAGGAGCGCGAGAGACATGCAGGGCACTGTGACGATGTACAGCACCACGTGGTGCGGCTACTGCACGCGGCTGAAGAAGCAGATGGACCGCGAGGGCATCGCGTACAACGAGATCAACATCGAGCAGGACCCGCAGTCCGCGGCGTTCGTGGAGAAGGCGAACGGCGGAAACCAGACCGTTCCGACGGTTCAGGTAGTTCCCGCCAATGGTGGCACTGAGGTCGTGATGACGAACCCGAGCCTTGCCCAGGTGAAGCAGGCACTCGGCGTCTGACCCGGGAGTAGGCGCACGAGGCCCCGCCCAAGGACCACGGGCGCGGGTCTCGTGTCCGTTCGACTGCTCAGCAATACGGCGGCTGGTCGGTCGGTGACGCCGCTGCTCGCGCCGACTGCCACCGCACCGCCAACGTCGCTGCGGCTTCCGTACGGGGCAGCCGTGGGCGAGATTCGGCACGCCGCACTCCCTCGGCGGCGTGCACCTACCTCCTGACGTGGCCTTTGAGGCCGAGTGCCTGTGGTGCGACTGGCAGGCAACGCCCTGCGACCATGGGGATCGGGGCCTCACAGCCTTTGGCGGGTAAGACCCGGGAGTTTCAGCGGGCCGCGAATGCGGCGAGCACATTGCGAGACCGTCCGAGGGGGCACCACATGACGCAGCAAGGGACCATCGCGGTAGAGCGCATGGATGGATCGGCCGCAGTGCAGGCCGAGGACGCGTTCAGGCTGATCTACGCCGAAGCGTTCGCCGAGCCTCCTTACAACGAGACCGAGGACGACGTCGCCGCCGCCTTCCGCCGCTTCCCCGTCCAGGCTCGCAACCGCGCCTTCCGCGCCACCTTGGCCCGTTGCGAGGACGGCGAGCCGGTCGGCATGGCGTACGGCTACCCGCTCGGTCCCGACACGGGCTGGTGGGACGAACTGACCGAGCCGGTGCCCGAGGACATGCGGCGCGAGGACGGGCACCGCACCTTCGGGCTCATGGAACTCGCCGTGCGCGGACCGTGGCGTGGACAGGGCATCGCGCGTCGTCTGCACGAGACGCTGCTCGACGGCATCGGGGCCGAGCGGGTGCTGTTGAACGTCCACCCGGGCACCAAGGCGGCGTCGGCCGCTTACCGGGCGTGGGGATACCGCAAGACCGGCGAGGCGCGGCCGTGGGGGGAGAGCGTGGACCTGCACGACGTGATGCTGCTCGATCTGCGCTGAGAGCAGTCTGCGAAGGGAGCGTTCGGCACCGAAGCGCGTCTCCCCGTGGCTGGCAGGGGCTCACTCTTGCCCGGATACAGCAAGCGCTGCGGGCGGTGACGGGTGGCAGTGACGGGGGCGGTCCCTGACTCGGGTTCAGGGGCCGCCCCTGTTGCGTGATGCGTGTCACTCAGTGAGTTGCGTGGCACGCATCGGTCAGGCTGCCCCTCCCGGGCGCGGCAGGGGCTTGCCGTACCAGAGTTCGATCAGGCGGGCGGCGATGGAGATGCCGTACGGAGGCAGCACCTCGCCGGACTCGAAGGCGGTTCGCAGGTCTTCGCGGGAGAACCAGCGGGCCTCCTGGATCTCCTCGCCGTCGACGTTGATCTCGGACGAGGTGGCACGGGCCATGAAGCCGAGCATGAGGCTGGACGGGAAGGGCCAGGGCTGGCTGGCGATGTACTCGACCTCGCCGACCGTGATGCCCGCCTCCTCGAAGACCTCGCGGCGCACCGACTGCTCGATGGACTCGCCGGGTTCGACGAAGCCGGCGAGCGTGGAGAAGCGTCCTTCGGGCCAGTGCACCTGGCGGCCGAGCAGGATGCGGTCATCGTCGTCCGTCACCGCCATGATCACGGCCGGGTCGGTGCGCGGGTAGTGCTCGGCTCCGCAGGCGGGGCAGCGGCGGATGTGGCCGGCTGCCGCGATCACGGTGCGCTCGCCGCAGCGCGAGCAGAAGCGGTGCAGCCGCTGCCAGTTCTCCAGGGCGACCGCGTGCACCATCAGGCCCGCGTCGCGGGGTGACAGGAGCAGGCCTGCCTCGCGCAGTCCCGCCGGACGCGCGGACTGGTCGATGCGGCCGGGAAGCGTGTCCTTCTGGAGTGCGAAATAGCTCACACCGTCGTCGTCCGTGCCCAGGAAGTAGCGGTGTGCCTCGGTGAGTGGGGCCTCGAAGGACGGGGTCATCACGAGTTCGGTGGTGCCGTCCGGCGTCTCGTCGATGAGCACCTGACCGCCGGAGACCACGAAGGCGCGGGTCGTGGGATGGCTCCAGGCCGCCGCGAGCCAGGCCTCGTCGAGCCGCTGGTGGGCGGCCCGGTCGATGCCGCTCGGGGCGGTGAGCGAGAGGGGACGGTCGGCGGTCGGGTCGGTCCAGGTGGTCACGGGTGCTTCCAACTCCCCCGGTGTAACGGTTTTTTCGGCGGGCGGTTCATCAGCAGGACGTACGGCAGGGCGGGTGCGGAGAGCATTCTCGAGGGTGTGGGTGGGGTTCTTCAGTGTGCCTCGCGCCAGTTCTCGGCCAGGTCGCCCCACAGGTAGGCGCTGGTTTCGACGCCTTTCAGGAGGAGGTCGAGTTCGACCTTCTCGTTGGGGGCGTGCCAGCCGTCGGAGGGAACGGAGATGCCCAGGAAGAGCACGGGGGCGCCGAGGACTTCCTGCAGGTCGGCCGCGGGTCCCGAGCCGCCCTCGCGGGTGAAGCGGATCGGCTGTTCGAAGGCGCGCCCCATGGCTCGTACGACGGACTGCAGGGCGGGGTGGTCCAGCGGTGTCAGGCACGGGCGGGTGGCCGCGCCGAACGTGATCTCGTGCCGGATGCCCGCGGGCAACTGGTCGGCGGCCCAGGCACGTACGGCCTTCTCGACGTGGTCCGGGTCCTGTCCGGCGACCAGCCGGAAGGAGAGTTTCACCCTGGCCGAGGACGGGATGATCGTCTTGCTGCCGGGGCCCTGGTAGCCGCCGCCGATGCCGTTGACCTCGGCGGTCGGGCGGGCCCAGATGCGCTCCAGGGTGGTGTGTCCGGCCTCTCCGTGGGCGGCCGTCGACTTGGCCGTGCGCAGCCAGCGCTCTTCGTCGAAGGGCAGTTCGGCGAAGAGCTCGCGCTCACGGTCGGTGAGTTCGGTGATGCCTTCGTAGAAGCCGGGAACGGCCACGCGTGCGTGCTCGTCGTGCAGGGCGGCGACGAGGCGGGCGGCGGCGGTGGCCGGGTTGGGTACGGCGCCGCCGAAGGAGCCGGAGTGGATGTCCTGGTCGGGGCCGTACAGCTCGATCTCGCACTCGGCGAGGCCGCGCATGCCGGTGCACACGGTGGGGGTGTCCTCGGACCACATGCCGGTGTCGGAGACGATCACCGCGTCGGCGGCGAGCCTGTCGGCATGTGCTTCGACGAGGGCGCGGAAGTGGGGGGAACCGGACTCCTCCTCGCCCTCGATCAGAAGCTTCAGGTGGACGGCCGGGGCGGTGCGTCCGGTGGCGGCGAGGTGGGCGCGGACGCCGAGTGTGTGAAAGAACACCTGGCCCTTGTCGTCGGCGGCACCGCGCGCGTGGAGGCGGTTTCCGCGGATCACGGGCTCGAAGGGCTCGGTGTCCCAGCCGTCCTCGCGTGCGGCGGGCTGTACGTCGTGGTGCCCGTAGACGAGGATCGTGGGGGCCTCGGGATCCTCGGCGGGCCACTCGGCGAAGACGGCGGGGGCGCCCTCGGTCGCCCAGACCTCGGTGGTCGGGAAGCCGGTCTCCTGGAGCTTGGCGGCGAGCCAGTCGGCGCTGCGTGCCACGTCCGCGGCGTGGTCGGGCTGGGCCGATACGGAGGGGATGCGCAGCCACTCCGTGAGGTCGTCGAGGAAGGCCGTGCGGTGGTCCTGGATGTACGCGCGGACGGTGCTGACGGCGTTGTCAACGGGCTTGCTCATGCTTATGAGCCTATCCGCCCACGGAGGCGGGTTCGTCCGGCGGTTCCCCGGAAGCCGCTTCCTGTGGGTCTTCTGAGTCTTCTGGGCTTTCTGGGTGTTCTGGGTGTGCCCTGTGTTCCGGATCTTCCATGAGCAGCCGCTCCAGTGCGGCACGGCCCGGGAGGTGGTCCGGGCGGACGACCTCGCCACTACGGACGTACAGGAACGTGGCCTTGACGGACTCCAGGGGCACGCCGCGCTGCTCGGCCCAGGCGAGGCGGTAGAGCGCGAGCTGGAGGGGGTCGGCGGTACGGGTACGGCCGGTCTTCCAGTCGACGATCTCGTACGTCGGTCCGGTGCCGTCGTCCTCCCGGTAGACGGCGTCGATACGGCCCCGTACGACGCGACCCGCGATGGCGAGTTGGAAGGGGGCCTCGACGCGGTGGGGCGTGCGGTGTGCGTACGGAGTGCGCTCGAAGGCGTCCTTGAGTGCCTCCAGATCGCGCTCGTCGGCGATTTCGGCGTCGTCGCCGGGCAGCTCGTCCGGCCCCAGCATCGGCAGCCGTAGCTCTTCGAAGCGGGACTCCACCCAGGCGTGGAAGCGGGTGCCGCGGCGCGCGGCGGGTTGCGGGGGGCGTGGCATGGGGCGCGCGAGCTCCTGGGCGAAGCCGTCCGGATCGGCGGCCAGGTGCAGCAGCTGCGACACGGTGAGCGAGGGGGGCAGGGGTACGTCGGTGACGCTCGCGCGGGCGCGCAGGAGCTCCCCGGTCAGCGCGTCGAGGTCACGGTCCCAGGAGGCGAGGGTGCGGGCTTCCTCCGGGGTGAGGGGGGCGCTGTCCGTGTCGCTCGCATCGGGGTGCGGCCGGGCCTGCGGGGCAGATGCCTGGTGGGGAATGGTGGGGCGATCGGCCGTCCAGTCCTCCCAGTCGGAGGCGTCGTCCTCGGTGAGCGGGGCGAGGTCGGATTCACCGTAGGCCGGTTCTCCGTAGGCCGGCTCGTCGTCCTCCGGCGGGGGCGGCCACTCCGGATCTTCGTACGAGGACGGGTCGTGGGCGACGGGCGCGCGACGCTCCTCGGCCCTGGGGTGGCTTCCCCCGGCCGCCCAGGGGCGGCTTCCCCCGGCGCCGGGGTGGGCCTCCTCGTGGGACGCGAGTCGTTCCAGGTGGGCGAGTACGGTCTCGGCCGCGGCGCGGCGGCGGGCGAGCGCCGCGTCGTCGAGCGGGAGCGGCCACGCGTGGTCGGCGGCCGCCTCCTGCAGGGCGGGGTTCTCCTCGTCCTCGGCCGGCTCGTCGGCCCAGACCTCGATCTCTCCGTGTCCGGCCGCGCAGTGCTCGTACAGGGCGTGCAGGAAGTCGGAGGGGCCTCGCGGCCGCTTCTGGGACCGTCCCCACCAGTGGCCGGAGCCGAGCAGGAGCGAGCGAGGGCGGGTGAAGGCGACATAGCCGAGCCGGAGTTCCTCGGTGTGCTGGTGGTCCTTCATGGCCTCGTGGAAGGCCTTGATGCCCTTGGCGTCCCAGGTGTCGATGTCGGGGAGTGTGTCGGCGTCGCCGCGCAGCTCGTGCGGCAGGACCTTGCCCTGGGCCGTCCATTTCTCGCGGCCCTGGGCGCTGGGGAAGGTACCGGTGACGAGTCCGGGGACCGCGACGACGTCCCACTCCAGGCCCTTGGACTTGTGCGCGGTGAGCACTTTGACGGTGTTCTCGCCGCCGGGCAGGGCGTTGTCGAGGCCCTTCTCGTACTGCGCGGCGGTGCGCAGGAAGCCGAGGAAGGCCAGCAGGGTCGCCTCGCCGTCGCCCGCGGCGAAGGACGCGGCGACGTCGAGGAAGTTCGACAGGGTCTCGCGGCGACGGGCGGCGAGCGCGTGCGGGGAGGCGGAGAGCTCGACCTCCAGTCCGGTGACGGCGAGCACCCGGTGCAGGACGTCCATCAGCGGGTCGGCGAGCGAGCGGCGCAGGTCACGCAGTTCGGCGGCGAGCCGTGCGAAGCGCACCCGCGCGTCCGGCGAGAAGGGCAGTCCGTCGTCGTCCCCTTCGGCCTCGATGGGCATGTCCAGGAATGTGTCGAGGGCGTCGGCGAGCGATATCACCTCGGACGGGTCGACTCCCTCGACGGCCGCGGCGAGCCGGCGGTCCGGGTCGTCGTCGGCTCCCACGCGCGCGTGGGACACGAGAAGACGGGCTCGCCGCCCCAGGAGGGCCAGGTCGCGAGGGCCGATGCGCCAGCGCGGCCCGGTGAGCAGGCGAACGAGGGAGGCATTGGCGCCCGGGTCCTGAAGGACCTCGCAGACGGCGACGAGGTCGGCGACCTCAGGGAGGTGCAGCAGTCCGGAGAGGCCCACCACCTCGACGGGGATGTCGCGGGCGACGAGCGCGCCCTGGATCTCGGCGAAGTCGGTCGCCGTACGGCACAGTACGGCGATCTCGCCGGGCGCCTTTCCGGTGCGTACGAGATGGGCGATGGAGTCGGCGAGCCAGTCGATCTCCTCGGCGTGGGTGCGCAGCAGCGCGCAGTGAACCACGCCGTCGTGTTCGGCTCCGGGGGCCGGGCGGAGGGCCTCCACGCCCGCGTGCATCGCACGCAGGGGCTCCGCCAGGCCGTTGGCGAGGTCGAGGAGGCGGCCGCCGCTGCGGCGGTTCTCGCTGAGCGCCTGGCGGGTCGCGAGGCGGCCGTCGGGGTGCGCGAAGTGTTCGGGGAAGTCGTCGAGGTTGGCGACGGAGGCGCCACGCCAGCCGTAGATCGCCTGACAGGGGTCGCCGACCGCGGTCACGGGGTGGCCGGTGCCGCCGCCGAAGAGACCGGCGAGCAGGATGCGCTGTGCCACCGACGTGTCCTGGTACTCGTCCAGCATGACCACGCGGAACTCGTCGCGCAGGATCTCTCCGACCTCGGGGCGGGTGCGGGCCAGGGTGGCCGAGAGGGCGATCTGGTCACCGAAGTCGAGAAGGTCGCGCTCGCGTTTGGCCGCGCGGTAGCGACCCACCAGTTCGGTGAGTTCACGCCGGGCGGCGGCTGCCTCGGGAACCTTGCGAAGGTCGGCGTTGGTGAGCTTGGCGCCCTCCAGGGTCCGGAGCAGCTCGGCGTCGTAGGCGCGCAGGTCCTCCGGCCGTACGAGGTGTTCGGCGAGCTCGGAGTCGAGCGTGAGGAGGTCGCCGACCAGGTCGGGGAAGGAGCGGCTCAGCGCCGGGTAGGGGCCCGGCGCCTCGCGCAGCACGCGTGCGGCGAGCTGGTAGCGGGTGGCGTCGGCGAGCAGGCGGGACGTCGGTTCGAGTCCGATGCGCAGTCCGTGGTCGGTCAGCAGACGGCCCGCGAAGGCGTGGTACGTGGAGATGACGGGCTCGCCCGGCGGATGGTCCGGGTCGATCACGTCCGGGTCGGTGACACCGGCCTTGATCAGCGCCTTGCGGACGCGCTCGGCCAGTTCGCCCGCTGCCTTGTTGGTGAACGTCAGACCGAGGACCTGTTCGGGGGCGACCTGTCCGGTGCCGACGAGCCACACCACGCGTGCCGCCATCACCGTGGTCTTGCCCGAACCGGCTCCGGCCACGATCACCTGCGGGGCGGGCGGCGCGGTGATGCAAGCCGTCTGCTCCGGGGTGAAAGGGATGCCGAGGAGCTCCTTGAGCTGCTCGGGATCGGTGATACGGGCGGGCACGTCAGAGAGGCTAGCGGCGCCCACCGACAGCGGGGGCCACATCGACCGTCGGGGCGAGAGAACCGCTGGTCAGCACGTGTGGTGCCGTACGTCACTCGGTGACGCCACCGACGCCACCGACGCCGATCAAGGACGTGCCCCCTCGGCGAGCACGGGCCGTCACTCGACCACGTGGCGTCCCTCGGGCCGCGCGCTGCACGACGCCCGGAACGCGCAGTGCGTGCAGTGCTGCCCGGTGGTCGGCGAGAACCGTTCGTCGAGGACCTTTCCCGCGGCGGTGGCCAGAAGGTCGCCGACCCACTCCCCCTGCAGGGGCTCCTGGGTCTGCACCTTGGGGAGGGTCTCGCCGCCGTTCTTCTTGGCGGCGCCCTGGCGCAGCTGGACGAGTTCGGCGCCGCCCGGTTCGGGGCGTTCGCCGTCGAAGGCGTCGTCGACGGCGCCCTCGCGGACAGCGAGCTGGTAGACGGCGAGCTGCGGGTGGTGCGCCACCTCGGCGGCGCTGGGCGCCTGTTTGCCGGTCTTGAAGTCGACCACGTAGGCGCGGCCCTCGGTGTCCGCCTCGACGCGGTCCATGGAGCCGCGGATGCGCACTTCGTAGGAGCCCGCTTCGAGGGTCACGTCAAAGTCGTGCTCGCTGGCCACCGGCGTACGGCCCGCGCGGGTTCCATTCGAATCGACGTGCCACTTCAGGAAGCGTTCGAGAGCCACGCGCGCGTGCTCCTTCTCCTGGGCCGACTTCCACGGCGCGTCGAAGGCGAGCGCGTTCCACACGGAGTCCAGTCGCTCCATGAGAACGGCGAGGTCGGCGGGGGTGCGTCCGGAGGCGACCTCGTCGGCGAGGACGTGCACCACGTTGCCGAAGCCCTGGGCGGCGGTCGCGGGCGCGTCGGCCTTCACCTCGCGGCCCAGGAACCACTGCAGGGCGCAGGTGTTCGCGAGCTGATCGAGAGCGCTCCCGGAGAGCACGACGGGCTGGTCACGGTCACGCAGCGGGACCTTGCTCGCGGTCGGCTCGTACATGCCCCACCAGCGGTAGGGGTGCGCGGACGGCACAAGGGGGCGGCCGTCCTCGTCGCCGAGCGCGGCGAGCCTGGCCAGGCGTCGGGCCGCGGCCTGCCGGAGGGGGTCCGAGACACGCGGATCGACCGTCGTGGCGCGCAGCTCGGCGACGAGGGCGGCGACGGACAGTGGGCGGCGGGGACGGCCGGTGACGTCCTTGGGTTCCGCTCCGAGTTCGGTGAGGAAGCGGGAAGGCTGGTCGCCGTCGTCGGCGGGCGCCTTCACCGCAGTGACGACGAGGCGTTCACGCGCGCGCGTGGCGGCCACGTAGAACAAGCGTCGCTCCTCGGAGAGGAGCGCTCCGGGGGTGAGGGGTTCGGCGAGGCCGTCGCGCCCGATGCGGTCGGCCTCCAGCAGGGAGCCGCGGCGGCGCAGGTCCGGCCACAGGCCCTCCTGGACGCCCGCGACGACGACGAGACGCCACTCCAGTCCCTTGGAGCGGTGCGCGGTCATGAGGTGTACGGCGTCGGGGCGCAGGGCCCTGCGGGTGAGCGTGTCGGCGGCGATGTCCTGGGCCTCGATCTCCTCCAGGAAGTTGAGGGCGCCGCGGCCGCCGGTGCGCTCCTCGGCCCGGGCCGCGGTCGCGAACAGCGCGCACACGGCGTCGAGGTCACGGTCGGCGTTGCGCCCGGCGGCGCCGCCGCGCCGGGCGGCCCGCTCCAGGCGCTGCGGCCACGGTGTGCCCTCCCACAGGTCCCACAGCGCCTCCTCGGCCGTCCCGCCGCCCGCGAGGCGCTCCCGTGCCTTGCGCAGCAGCCCGCCCAGGCGCTGGGCTCCTCGCGCGTACGCGGGGTCGTGCGCGACGAGCCGCTCCGGCTCGGCCAGCGCGCGGGCGAGCAGCTCGTCGGACGGCGCCGGTAGGTGGTTGCCCGCGGCGCGCTCCTCCTCGCGCAGCGCGCGCCCCAGGCGCCGCAGGTCGGCGGCGTCCATGCTCGCCAGGGGCGAGGCGAGCAGGGTGAGCGCGGTTTCGGTGTCGAGCCAGGGCGCCTGTCGCGCGTCGGCGTCTTCAGGGGCGTCAACGGATACGTCGTCAACAGGTACGCCGTCGGCGGCGCCGGAGTCCGAGTCGGCACCCGACTCCGCCCGCGCTACCGCCTTCAGTGCCGTCAGCAACGGCGTCACCGCCGGTTCGTGCCGCAGCGGCAGATCGTCGCCGTCGATGTCGAGCGGCACGCCGGCCGCGGTCAGCGCGCGCCGGATCGTCGGGATCGTGCGGGAGCCGGCCCGCACCAGGACGGCCATCTCGCCCCAGGGGACGCCGTCCTCCAGGTGGGCGCGGCGCAGGATGTCCGCGATGTTGTCCAGCTCCGTGCCCGCGGTCGGGTACGTGTAGACCTCGACGCGTCCGCCGTCCCGTACCGGCGACAGCTCGCGGTGGGCTCGTACCTTCTCGGCCGGCAGGCGGGTCAGCGGCATGCGCTGGGTGAGCAGGCGGGTGGCGGTCAGCAGGGCGGCGTCCGAGCGGCGGGACGTCCGCAGCACCTCGACCGGTGCCGGGCGTCCGTCCGCGCGTGGGAAGGCGTCGGGGAAGTCCAGGATGCCGTTCACATCGGCGCCCCTGAAGGTGTAGATCGACTGGTCGGGGTCGCCGAAGGCGACAAGGGTGCGGCCGGCGCCGGCGAGGGCTCGCAGCAGACGTACCTGGGCGGGGTCGGTGTCCTGGTACTCGTCCACGTAGACGGCGTCGTACTGCGCGGCGAGGCGCTCGGCGGCGTCGGGGCGCCCGGCGAGCAGCACCGCGCGGTGGACGAGTTCCGCGTAGTCGAGGACTCCTTGCAGGTCGAGAACGTCGAGGTACTCGGCGAGGAAGGCGGCGGCCGCGCCCCAGTCGGGACGGCCGCTGCGCCGGGCGAAGGCGGCCAGGGCGTCGGGGCCGAGGCCCAGTTCGCGGCTGCGCGCCAGTACCGCGCGGACCTCGTCGGCGAAGCCGCGCGTGGTCAGGCAGGCGCGCAGCTCGTCCGGCCAGCGCACATGGGCGAGGCCGAGCCGCTCCAGGTCGGGCTGGCCCGCGAGCAGCTCGCGCACCGCCACGTCCTGTTCGGGTCCGGACAGCAGCCGCAGTGGCTCCACGAACAGCTCGCTGTCCTGGTGGGCGCGGACCAGGGCGTAACAGAACGAATGGAAGGTGGTCGCCCGGGGCGTGCGGGCGGCTCCTATGCGCAGCGCCATGCGGTCGCGCAGCTCGACGGCCGCCTTGCGGCTGAACGTCAGCACCAGGATCCGCTCGGGGTCGCCGCCTCGCGCGATCCGGGCCGCCACGGACTCGACGAGCGTGGTCGTCTTGCCGGTGCCGGGACCGGCGAGAACGAGCAGCGGACCCTTGCCATGGTCAACCACCGCGCGCTGTTCTGCGTCCAGACGAGGGGGATCCATCCGGTCCGGGGCGGTACGCACCAGTCGGTACGCGCCACGGGCCCCCTGCCGCACCTGGGGGTGCGACAGGCGCCTGGTGGAAGAAGAGGAGTTCACGTGGTTCGCCGGTCCTGGAGGTCGTGCTGGTGGGCGGAGCGCCGCGGGTGGCGGGCGGTGGCCGCGGGGTGAGGGGCATGCGCGTCGTCGACGGTACGCCGGTGAGCACTGCGGAAGGAGGGCTTCCCCTTCTTCCCGCACACCACGTGCGTCCCCTGGTCCTCGAACGTACGGCATGTCACGCACGTGCCGTCTTTCCCCCTTACGGGCCACAGGTTTCCCCTCCGCCCGTCCGGTGCCGGAAGCTGTCAGGTGTGACCTTCCGCGCGTTCGTCGCCGTCCCATCGCGCCCGTCTCATGTCGATGCGCGGCAGATGTCCCTCGGAGGTTCTGCTCGCCTCCTTCAGGGGTGTGCTCTCGTCGCGGTAGTGGTCCAGCGCCTCGAGTTCGTGGCCCGGGAGCAGCACTCCGTCCGCGCGGACGACCCGCCACCACGGGACCGCTCCTCCGTAGAGGGCCATCACCCGGCCCACCTGGCGCGGCCCGCCCTCCTCCAGCCACTCGGCGACGTCCCCGTACGTCATCACGCGTCCCGGCGGGATCAGCTCGGCGACCTCAAGGGTCCGTTCCGCGTACTCCGGCAGGGCGTCCGCCGGAAGGCTCTCCTCGCTCATCCGCCCCATCCTGCCCCACGCCACCGACAGTGTGAGGCGTCGGCGACTGTGCGTATACCTCGCCCCGGAGGCACGCTTGGGGCAGACTGTGCGCCCCCGCATTTGCACCCTGATGCCCCCGTGTGTCGGTGGGGCATGCCACCATCGTGCGGGCGGTGAACTGGTGATACGAGACCAAGAAGAGACGATGAGGCAGCAGGGCGCGCACCCCGAAGACGCGGAGAGCACCTCCGCGGCCTCGTCGCGCCCGGACGCCGGCGACGCCGCCCCGAAGAACGCGGACCGGGCGGCGAACGAGCCCACCCCGAAGGGGCACGAGAAGCGCTCCCCCGAGGTGCACGAAAACGACAAGCAGCAGGTCAAGCCGGACGGCGACTGCGGCGACGAGATCCACAACGGCGAGCTCCACAACGACGAGGTCGAGGGCGACGAACCGCTCCTGCCCGCGCGCGTGCACCGTCCGTCCGATCTGATGCGGCTCCTGGTCGGCTTCCTCGCGATCGTCGTGCTGCTCGCCGTCGCCGCCTTCGCGCACGGCACCACCTCGGGACTCGAACAGGACATCACCAAGGGCACCGGCCAGGCACCCGATCTGCTGATCAAGATCGCGGGTCTGGCGTCGAGCATCGCGATCCTCCTGGTACCGGTCGCCTTCGCGATCGAACGGTTGATCAAGCGTGACGGGCTGCGCATCGCCGACGGCGTCCTCGCCGCGGTCCTCGCACACGGAGTGACACTCGCCACCGACCTGTGGGTCGCGAAGGCCGCCCCGGACTCCATCCAGGAGGCGCTCACCCAACCCTCGCCGGGTGACATCCACGCCCTCACCGACCCGGTACACGGCTATCTGGCACCGGTCATCGCGTACATGACGGCCGTCGGCATGTCCCGCAGACCGCGCTGGCGTGCGGTTTTGTGGGTGGTGCTGCTCCTCGACGCCTTCTCGATGCTGGTCACCGGCTATACGACGCCGTTCTCGATCATCCTGACAGTGCTGATCGGCTGGAGCGTCGCCTATGGAACGCTGTACGCGGTCGGCTCGCCGAACGTGCGGCCCACCGGGCGGACGCTGATGGCGGGCCTGCGGCACGTCGGCTTCCACCCCGTCAGCGCGGCCCGCGAGGAGACGACGGAGGCGGCGGACAACGGCGACCGCGGCCGACGCTACTTCGTCACCCTGGAGGACGGTCCGCCGCTGGACGTGACGGTGGTCGACCGCGAGCAGCAGGCGCAGGGGTTCTTTTACCGCGTGTGGCGCAATCTGACGCTGCGCGGCCTTGCCACCCGCCGCAGTCTCCAGTCGTTGCGCCAGGCCCTGGAGCAGGAGGCGCTCCTCGCGTACGCGGCCATCGCGGCCGGGGCCAACGCACCGAAGCTGATCGCGACCTCCGAACTGGGCCCGGACGCCGTGATGCTCGTCTACGAGCACAGCGGCGGGCGCACCCTGGATTCGCTGCCCGGCGAGCTCATCACCGATGACCTCCTGCGCGACACCTGGCATCAGGTGCAGGCGCTGCAGTCGCGGCGTATCGCGCATCGCAGGCTCGCCGGTGACGCGATTTTGGTGGATCGTTCCGGCACGGTGATCCTCACCGATCTGCGGGGCGGCGAGATCGCGGCCGGCGATCTGCTGCTGCGCATGGACATCGCCCAGTTGCTGACCACGCTCGGACTGCGCGTCGGCGCCGAGCGCGCGGTGGCCTCCGCGGTCGGTGTCCTCGGCCCGGACACGATCGCCGACTGCCTGCCGCTGCTGCAGCCGATCGCGCTGACGCGCTCCACGCGCGCGACGCTGCGAAAACTTGCCCGGGAGCGCGCGCAGCGCGAGCGTGAAGCGGTCCTGGAGGCCTCTCGGCAGGACAGACTGGTCCGCGCGGAGCAGGCCCAACAGGCGGAGGCCGTGGCGGAGAAGCCCGGCAAGAAGGCCGTTCGCGCGGAGCAGCGGGCCGAGAAGCGGGCGATCGACGAGGCACTGGACGAGGCGCGCGAGGAGGATCTGCTCACCCAGATCCGCCACCAGGTGTTGCTGATCCGCCCACAGGCACCGGTCGAACCGGCCCGCCTGGAGCGTGTCCGGCCGCGCACGCTGATCAGTTTCATCGCCGGTGCGATCGGCGCGTACTTCCTGCTGTCGCAGCTCACCCACATCGAGTTCGCGACCCTCTTCGACGATGCCGAGTGGGGCTGGGTCGCCGCGGCCGTGTTGTTCTCGGCGCTGAGCTACTTCGCGGCAGCGATGAGCTTGCTCGGCTTCGTGCCCGAGCGGGTGCCGTTCATGCGGGCCGTGGGGGCGCAGGTCGCCGGTTCGTTCGTGAAGATCGTGGCTCCCGCCGCGGTCGGCGGTGTCGCCCTCAACACGCGCTTCCTTCAGCGCGCCGGGGTGCGGCCGGGGCTCGCGGTGGCGAGTGTCGGCGCATCGCAGCTGTTCGGGCTGGGATGCCACATCCTGATGCTGTTGTCCTTCGGCTATCTGACGGGCACCGAGAAGACGCCGTCCCTGTCGCCGTCCCGCACGGTCATCGCGGGGCTGCTGACGGTCGCCGTGCTGGTTCTCGTGGTGACGTCGGTGCCGTTCCTGCGCAAATTCGTGTCCACGCGCGTGAGGTCGCTGTTCGCGGGCGTCGTACCGCGCATGCTCGACGTTCTCCAGCGGCCGCAGAAGCTGATCACCGGCATCGGCGGCATGCTGCTGCTGACCGCCTGCTTCGTGATGTGCCTGGACGCGTCGATCCGTGCGTTCGGCAACGAGGAGACCACCACGCTCAGCCTCGCGAGCGTCGCTGTCGTCTTCCTCGCCGGCAACGCGCTCGGCTCGGCGGCCCCGACCCCCGGCGGCGTCGGCGCGGTCGAGGCGACCCTCACGGTCGGTCTGATCGCCGTCGGGCTCCCCAAGGAGGTCGCCGCGCCGGCGGTGCTGCTGTACCGGCTGCTGACGCTGTGGCTGCCCGTACTCCCTGGCTGGCTGTTCTTCAACCACCTGACACGCAAGGGCGCGCTCTAGACCTCCGTGCGGGACATCCCGCACGAGCTGCGGGACCTCCGTCCGGGAAACCCGCACGAGCCGCGGGACCTCCGTCCGGGATACCCGCACGAGCCGCGGGACCTCCGTCCGGGACGTCCCGCACCAGCGCCCGCCGGAGCTCCGTCCGGGAAACCCGCACGGGCCCGTCGGACGTCCGTGCGGGACATCCCGCACGAGCCCCCGGCGCGCCCTCACCCGCACGGCTCGCGCCCCGAGCGCCCCGCCCCGCACGACCGCAGGATGGGGATCATGCCGAACCCGCCTCAGCTGCGCGCCGCTGCCCTGACCGTCACCGCCGTCCTGTTGTCCTCCGTGCTGACGGGCTGCAGCGACGACTCCCAGCCCGAGGACCTGACGGACCAGAAGCTGAGCTGGAAGGACTGCCCGGCACCGTCCGAGTCCGAGGGCGGCGGCGATGCCCCCTCACCCCTGCCGGGCGGTACGCCGTGGCAGTGCGCCACGTTGAAGGCCCCCCTCGACTGGGCCGAGCCCGAGGGCGACACGATCGGGATCGCGCTGATCCGCGCGAGATCGAGCGGCGACCAGAGCAAGCGCATCGGCTCCCTCGTCTTCAACTTCGGCGGACCCGGCGGATCGGGCGTCGCCACGCTGCCCGCCTTCAGCGAGGACTACACGAAGCTGCGTACCCGCTACGACCTGGTGAGCTTCGACCCGCGCGGGGTCGGCCGCAGCGCGGGCGTGGAGTGCCTGGACGACGCCCAACTCGACGCGTACTTCCAGGAGGACGCCACCCCCGACGACGCCGCCGAGCGGACGGCTCTCCTGGACAACACCAAGACGTTCAACGCGTCCTGCGAGAAGAACTCCGGCAGGACCATCCCGCATGTGCGCACCACCGACGCGGCCCGCGACATGGACCTGATGCGCCAGGTCCTCGGCGACGACAAGCTGCACTACTTCGGCATCTCGTACGGCACCGAACTGGGCGGTGTCTACGCCCACTTGTTCCCCAAGAAGGTGGGACGCGCCGTCTTCGACGCGGTCGTAGACCCGACGCAGACCCCGGAGCAGGGCTCGCTCGGACAGGCCAAGGGGTTCCAGCGCGCGCTCGACAACTTCGCCGACGACTGCACCTCGAAGACCGACCCCTGCCCGGTCGGCGACACGCCGCAGGACGTCAAGGACCGCATCGCCAAACTTCTGAAGGACCTCGACAGCAAGCCGATTCCCGGTGTCTTCCCCCGCGAGCTCACCCAGACCGCCGCGACCAACGGCATCGCGCAGGCGCTGTACTCCAAGGACTTCTGGGAGTACCTGACGGAAGGGCTGGAACAGGCGTACGACGGTGACGGCAACGGGCTGATGCGCCTGTCGGACTTGTTGAACGGGCGTAACGAGAACGGCCAGTACAGCAACATCGCCGCCGCGAACGCCTCCATCAACTGCGCGGACGACAAACCGCGTTACACCACCGCCGACGTGGAGACGAAGCTTCCGCAATTCCGGGCCGCCTCAACGCTGTTCGGCGACTATCTGGCCTGGAGCATGCTCAGCTGCACCGACTGGGCCGTACCGGGCGCCGCGAACCACCCGAACGTCAGCGCCGCCGGAGCGGCCCCGATCCTCGTGGTCGGCAACACCGGCGATCCGGCCACGCCGTACGAGGGCGCGAGGAAGATGGTGGACGCGCTGGGCAAGGGCGTCGGCGTCGAGCTGACGTACAAAGGCCAGGGACACGGCGCCTACGACAGCGGGAACAAGTGCGTGCGCAACGCGGTCGACGGCTATCTACTGGACGGGACCGTACCGCCGACCGGGACTGTCTGCTCCTAAAAAGTGCAGGTCAAAGGGTTATCCACAGGCCACGACGGCCTCCGCCGCGGACGCCTACTATGGCCTGCAGGTGATCCGCTGCTTCCGGCGGATCATGGGCGAGGGGGAAAGCTCATGACACGTTTCGCACGGTGGACGGCAGCAGCCGCCGCCGCGTTGCTGGTGGCCGGCTGCAGTGGCGGCTCCTCGGGGGACGGCAGGGACGACGGAAAGAACAGCGATACGCCGTCGGCCGCCGCCTCTTCTTCCGACGCGGCCTCGGGGCTGCCCGCCTCGCTCACCTCGCAGCGACTCGACTGGGGCCGCTGCAAGGGCACGTCGGGCTCCCCCGTCCCGGGCAGCGGCTGGCAGTGCGCCACGCTCAAGGTGCCGCTGGACTACGCCCAGCCGGATGGTGAGACGATCGGCCTCGCGCTGATCCGCTCCAAGGCGACCGGTGACCAGAGCAAGCGCATCGGTTCGCTCCTGTTCAACTTCGGCGGCCCCGGCAGCTCCGGCGTCTCCACCATGCCCGCGTACGAAAGCGTCGTCGGCCCCCTCCATGAGCGCTACGACCTGGTGAGCTGGGACCCGCGCGGCGTCGCCGCCAGCGAGGGCGTGCGCTGCCGCAGCGACAAGGCGATCCAGGCCGCCGAGGCGGTGGACGCCACACCGGACGACGCGGCCGAGGAGGCGGCGTACTTCAAGGACGCGGCAGCCTTCGGCGAGGGCTGTGAGAAGGCCGCCGGAAAGCTGATGTCGCACGTCGCGACGACCGACACGGCTCGCGACATGGACCTGATGCGCCAAGTCCTCGGCGACCGGAAGACGCACTACTTCGGCATCTCGTACGGCACCGAGCTCGGTGGCGTGTACGCCCACTTGTTCCCCAAGAACGTCGGACGTCTGGTGCTGGACGCCGTCGTCGACCCGAGCGCCGACACCGTGGGCCACGCCAAGAATCAGACCCTGGGCTTCCAGCGCGCCCTCGACGGCTACCTCGAGTCGACCGGGCAGGACCCGAAGCAGGGCTCCCAGAAGATCGTGGACCTGCTGAACCGGATCGACGCGAAGCCGCTGCCAGCAACCGGCGGACGCGAGCTCACCGAGACGCTCGCGCTCACCGGCATCGTCCTGCCGCTCTACAGCGAGCAGAGCTGGCCGAGCCTGACCAGCGCCCTCAAGGCGGCCGAGGACGGCGACGGTTCGGAGCTGCTGGATCTCGCCGACGGCTACAACGACCGTGACTTCTCGGGACACTACGGCACGACGACACACTCGCAACGGGTCATATCGTGCTTGGACGACAAGCAGCGGCCGACGCCCGAGGAGACGAAGAAGCTGCTGCCCGAGTTCGAGAAGATCTCGCCCGTATTCGGCGACTTCCTGGGCTGGGACACGGCAGGCTGGTGCCACAACTGGCCGGTGGCCGGTCAGTACGACACCCCGGAGGTCAGCGCGCCCGGAGCCGAACCTGTCCTGGTCGTCGGCAACACCGGAGACCCGGCGACGCCGTACGAGGGCGCCCGCAGGATGGCCGACGAACTGGGCAAGGACGTCGGAGTGGAGCTCACCTGGAAGGGCGAGGGCCATGGGGCGTACGGGAGTGGGAGCGACTGCGTCGACTCCACGGTGGACAGCTATCTGCTGGACGGGACGGTGCCCACGGACGGCAAGGTCTGTTCATGACGATGGCGGGGGTCTCGCGCAACCACGGTTCGCGAAACCCCCGCCATCCACAGAGCGGAGCGAGCTGCTGCTCAGTACACCGGCTTGTCCGGCTCGATCTGGTTGACCCAGCCGATCACGCCGCCGCCGACGTGCACGGCGTCCGAGAAGCCCGCGGACTTCAGGACCGCGAGGACTTCCGCACTGCGGACACCCGTCTTGCAGTGCAGGACGATCTTCTTGTCCTGCGGGAGCGACTCCAGGGCGGTGCCCATGAGGAACTCGTTCTTCGGGATCAGCTTGGCGCCGGGGATCGAGACGATCTCGTACTCGTTGATCTCACGAACGTCGATGATCTCGATGTTCTCGCCGTCGTCGATCCACTCCTTGAGCTGCTTGGGAGTGATCGTCGAGCCGGCCGCCGCCTCCTGGGCCTCCTCGGAGACGACGCCGCAGAAGGCCTCGTAGTCGATGAGCTCGGTGACGGTCGGGTTCTCGCCGCACACCGCGCAGTTCGGGTCCTTGCGGACCTTGACCTGGCGGTACTGCATCTCCAGGGCGTCGTAGATCATCAGACGGCCGACGAGCGGTTCGCCGATGCCCGCGAGAAGCTTGATCGCCTCGTTGACCTGGATGGAGCCGATGGACGCGCACAGCACGCCCAGGACGCCGCCCTCGGCGCAGGACGGGACCATGCCCGGCGGCGGGGGCTCCGGGTAGAGGCAGCGGTAGCAGGGACCGTGCTCGGACCAGAAGACGGAGGCCTGGCCGTCGAAGCGGTAGATCGAGCCCCAGACGTACGGCTTGTTCAGCAGCACGGCCGCGTCGTTGACCAGGTAGCGGGTCGCGAAGTTGTCCGTGCCGTCGACGATCAGGTCGTACTGGCTGAAGATGTCCATCACGTTCTCGGCCTCGAGCCGCTCTTCGTGAAGGATCACGTTCACGTACGGGTTGATGCCCAGCACGGAGTCGCGGGCCGACTCGGCCTTGGAGCGGCCGATGTCCGCCTGGCTGTGGATGATCTGGCGCTGCAGGTTCGACTCGTCGACCTCGTCGAACTCCACGATGCCGAGCGTGCCCACGCCGGCGGCGGCCAGGTACATCAGCGCCGGCGATCCGAGGCCGCCTGCGCCCACACAGAGCACCTTGGCGTTCTTCAGCCGCTTCTGCCCGTCCATGCCCACGTCGGGGATGATCAGGTGGCGGGAGTACCTGCGGACCTCGTCTACGGTGAGCTCGGCAGCCGGCTCGACCAGGGGTGGCAGCGACACGGGGACTCCGTTGGTCGGTCAATCACTACAGTTGTTCTCCCCGTAACACTGCCACGCCCTTCTTCATTCCGAGACACCCGTTCCGATCCGCGAGACGATTTCGTCCCAGTAGCCGGGCATCGTCTCCCAGGGGTCGGCCCGGCCGCCGCGGTCCGTGCGGTCGGTGAAGTAGATCGTCGAAGCTCCCTGCCAGCGGGCGATGCGCAGCGCCTCGTCGAGATGGCCGCGGGGCACGCCGTGCACGAAGTGGCAGAAGCGCTCGGGCGGATAGTCGGCGGTCCACTCGGCGACCTGCGACCAGCGGTAGTCACTCCAGGAGCCGGAGAAGGTCACCAGCTGGTCGGCGTTCTCGGCATAGCCGGGGTACGGGTGGGTGCGGTGGCCGAAGACGATGTGCGCGTCATCGTGGAGCGCGCGGAGTGTGGTAGCCGTGCGGCGGACCTCGGGGAGCGCGGCGCGCTCGGTGGGACAGCGGTCGAGGAGGAACCCGCCGACCCGGTACCACTCGAGATACCGGTGCGCGTCGGAGAGCAGTTCCCCGAAGGCGCGCGCGCCGTGTGCCGCGTCCAGGTGCCCGAGGAGGCGCACGCCCGCGTTGTGCAGGCGGCCCGCGGCTTCCAGGCAGTGCGGGTCGGGGCGCGTGCCGGGGCCGCCCGCCACGTTCAGGACGACCCAGTGCAAGGGGGTGCCGGGGCGGGTGAGTTCGCCCCATTCCACTGGAGCGACGAGAGGGTGTGCGTAGCCGGGGATACCGAAGCCGAGGCCTAAGCCGGTGCTCGCGGTGCCCGTTGGGGCGCTGGTCAGATGCGGCATGCCGCCTCCATCCAGATGTCGGCGAGGGATTCCTCGAGGTTGATCCGGGGCCGCCAGCCGAGCCGGTCGCGTGCGGTGCGCACATCGGCCTGCTGCCAGCTGCCGCAGCCGTCCGGGTAGGGGTACGCGACCGGGGCCGCGTGGTCCGGTTCGCTGCGGGGGTGGCCGATGGATGCCCTCAGCGGCCCGGGAGGTCCGTCGAGTTCGTGCAGGGCGCCGCCGTAGCCCGCCACACGGGCGAGGACGGCGGCGGCGTCACGGAGACGTACGGCACGGCCCGAGCCGATGTTGATGACGCCCTGCGCGGCGGAGAGCGAGGCGGCGTGGACGGCGCGGGCTACATCGCGTACGTCGATGAAGTCGCGCTGGACGCCGAGTCCGCCGAGCTTGAGCTCGCCATCGCCGGACTGCATGGCGCGCCGCATGGCCTCGGCGAGGCGGCCGAGCGGGGATCCGGCCGGTGTGCCGGGCCCCGTGGGTGAGAAGACGCGCAGTACGACGGCGTCCAGGCCGGAGCCGAGGACCAGCTCGGTGGCGGCGAGTTTGCTGACGCCGTACGGGCCGCCCGGGCGCGGTACCGCGTCCTCGGCCGTGGACGAACCCGGCTGGCTGGGCCCGTACTCGGCGCCGCAGCCGATCTGCACCATGCGTGCGCCGCAGCCGCTGCGGCGCAGAGCCTCGCAGACGGTGGCGACGGCGACGGTGTTGTGCCGGGTCAGTTCGCGGGCGCCGCCGCGGGTGGCGCCGGCGCAGTTGATGACGACCCCGGGGTGCACCGCGTCCAGGAAGCGGGTGAGCGCGCCGGGGCTGCCTGAGGCGAGGTCGAAGCGTACGTCGGCGTCGTCGCCCCGACCGAGCGCGGTGAGCTGCACGGCCGGGTCGGCTAGCAGTCGGTCGGCGACGAAGCGGCCGAGGTATCCGTTGGCTCCGATCAGCAGGACCCTCATAGGGCGGCTCCCGGGGCGGACTCTCCGGTTCGGGAGGTGATCATCTGGCGTTCTCCTTCGGGGTGATGCCGTGGGTCGGGAAGAGGGCCCGCGGTGTCGGCCCCGCGGGAGAAGTGCGCCCGGTGCGAGGGCTGGACCCTCGGGCGCGGGTCACGGCGCACAGCGGTGGGGGGACACCGTGGGCCGGGTCTTGGGTGGGGCTCGCGGCGTCCGGACCGGAACGCCGGGAGCTGGGGAGCGGCGCGGCTTTCGGGCCGGAATGCCAGGGGCCGCGGAGCGGCTCGGCGTTCGGGCCGAAGCGCTGCGGGCCGGGGAGCGGCGTGTAGTTCCCGCGGGAGCGCGGTGGGCCGGGCCGCGGGTCCCTGTCCTTGCTCACGCGGTCCGGGCCGGGGCACAGGGGGCCAAGGGGAGGCTCGGCGTTCTGGTGGGAACGGCGCGGGGCGGGGAGCGGGTCGGCGTTCGGTGCGGGGCCTTGCGGGGGACGCGGGCCGGCGTCCGGGGCGGTACTCATGGCGCCCCGTCTGGTGTCGCGTGGGCCGAGGCCCGGGTCAGTTTGCGGGTCGCGTGGATCAGGAGGACGGCAGCCGCCGCGCCGCACGCCAGAGCGGGGACGGCGCCCGGCCCCCAGGTGCCGACGACGGTGTCGACCGGCATGGCCAGGAACGAGCAACCGGGGAGGCGGCCCGCGAAGACCACGGCCAACGCGGTCGCCTCGGCCGCGCCCGCGGCGCCGAGGACGATGGCGGGCGCATACATGAAGCCACGCACCGTCAGCAGGCGTGCGAGCAGGAGCAGCGCGCCGAGGGCGCCTGCTCCGGCGTACCCGGCGGGCTCGCCCAGCGCTGCCCCGCTCAGTGCGAGCAGCGTGCCGAGCGCACACACGAACAGGCCGAACACCCCCAGGAGCAGCGGCTGCACGGAGGCGGCGAAGTCCTCCAGGCCGCGGCTGGCGGTCAGCTTGCGGTGGGCGCGTACGGCGAAGAGGTGGGCGCACCAGGCCGCGGGGGCGCAGGCCAGGGCGAGGGCAAGCGTGGGTGCGGTGGCCAGGGGCCAGGGGCCGTCGGGACCGCCTGCGATACCGGCGCTCAGCAGCCCGTCGCCGAGCACGGCGTACGCGATCAGCCAGCAGGTCCACGCGCGCGTGCCGCTCGTCGTGCGGTGGGTGGCGCTCAGGGGGCCGCGGCGGAGGGCGAAGCGCAGGCCGAGCGCGACGGCGAGAGTGCCCACCACGGCGACCGCGAGGCGCGGTTGCCCTTCGGTGAGCCGTAGCCCGACCACGGCTGCCGCGCACAGGGCGCCCGGCAGCAGGGCGAGCGCGGCCCAGTCGGCGCGCGCGCCGGGGCGCTCCGGGGGTGCGGGCAGCGACGCCGGTTCCCCGTCGCGCGCCACGCGCGCGTACATCTCCTCGGCGAGCGAGAAAACGTCCCGGTGCCGGAATCGGGCGGCGGTCCGATCGGTCACCCCGTGCGCCTCCAGGCCCGCCGCGATCTCCAACGAGTCGACGGCACGCTCGCAGAGCTCGCGATGCCGGTGCATCAGGGCCTTCACAGGGTCCACGGCCCCTCGACGGGTGATGGGCTTACGCGTGGCGCTCGGGAGGTCACGTGCGCCGGTCGCGTGGTCGTACGCTGCGCCGGCGCCCATCGGGCGCCCGGACTCTTCGGCAGCCCCTTCCGTGCGTACGTCCGTCCCCCCGTCCCCCACAGCCCACTCCGGGGACCGTCGGTCCCAGGCCCCCGGGCTCCCCGGCGTCTGGGGCCGGTCCAGTTCGTCCAGCCCGCCCAGTCCTCCTGCGGCTCCGCCCGGTTCGCTCATCGCGCGCCCTCCCCCGCAGTCAACGGAACCGTCGCGCGCACCGGCGCACCAGCCGCCCAGAGCGGCTGCCTCGCTGCCATGACGCGGGCCTCGGTCCAGCAGCCGGGTACGTGGGCCTCCGCCGGTACGCCGAAAGGCAGCGGCTCCCCCTCGTCGTCCACGACGACCCGCCTGACCGGTGAATGCGAGACGATATCCAGGTAAATGCCGTGAAATGCTTCGATGTTCTGCTCGACCGTGAACAGCTCGAGGGCACGCGCACGTGCCGCCGCGCCCAGGCGTGCGCGCCGCTCTGGGTCGCGCAGCAGCGCCACGCACGCCTCGGCGAGCGCCCGCGGATTACGCGGCGGCACCACCAGGCCCGTACCCCCGATGACTTCGACGACCGCGCCCACATCCGTGGACACGGTGGCGCGCCCGCAGAACATGGCCTCGACCAGGCTGATCGGGAAGCCTTCGACAACGCTCGACAGGACTACCACCGCGCCGGACGCGTACGCCTCCGCGAGGCTCGGGACCTCCGGGCCGCCGATCTCCTCGAACGACACCGGGTTGTCGCCGACCGCGTGCACGCCCTCCGCCTCGTCGGGGAAGAGCTGCGCGGCCAGCGCCTTGCAGTGGGTGAGATACAGCGCGCCGTCCGGTCCTTCGGCGGGCGCCCCGACGATCCGCAGCCGGGTCTTCGGCTCCTCCTTGCGGATCTCGGCGAAGGAGTGCAGCAGCGAGATCAGGTCCTTGGCCGGTTCGATGCGGCCGACCCAGACCAGCGTGTCCGGGTCCGCGCACCCGGGACTCTCCGCGCTCTCGCCCACTTCCGCGAAGCGGTACGCCTCCATGCCGGGGTAGACGGTGCGCAGTTTGGCGCGGTCGGCGCCACAACGCTCCTGCCAGCGGCGGGCGTGGGTGTTACCGGGTGTGATGATCGCTGCCCGCCGGTAGACCTCGGCGGCCAGACGGCCGTGAAACGCGGCGACCAGCGCCCGCACCGCCGGGGACTCATCGACGGACGCGGAGGCCAGATAGTGCGCCCGCAACTGCACGCCGTACTCCGTGACAAGCAGCGGCACCCCGGCGAAGTGCTGGGCGAGGAGGCCGGGCAGGGCCGCGGAGCCGCCAGCCGCGGCGTGACAGAGGTCGACCGAGCCGAGCCCGTCGTCCTCGTACCAGTCCAGCGAGAGGGGGCGCAGCGCGCGCTCGATGTGGGCGGCGACGGCGAGCAGATCGGGTACGCGCGCGGCACGCGCGGCGCGGAGTGCGCCGGGCGCGCGGCAGGCGCGCTCCACGGTGCGCACGGCGTCCTCGGAGCGCAGCGCCCCGACCAGTCCGCCCTCGTCGCGGGCGAGTTCAGCGAGCCCGTACAGTGCACTGCCGAAACGGTCCGCCTCAACACCGCGGGAAGCCCCGGAACCACCCGCGACACCCAAGCCGTCGGAGCCCCCCGGCTCCGAGCAGACCGCCGCCACCAACTCCCCGAAGCATTCGGCGAACCGCCGCCGCGCCCGGCGCCCGTACACCACGCCGTCGCCGTCGGCCGTCCACAGTGGAGCCGTCAGCACCCGGCTGACCTGCGGCGGCAGCTGGATCCAGCCCTCGTCCTCCTGCCGCTCGCTGCGACTGAGCGCGTAGATGTCGAACTCATGCTGCCCAAGCCCGCGCACGAGCCGGTCGCACCAGAGCCTGGCGTCACCGCTCACATACGGATAGCCACCCTCCGTAAGCAGTCCGATGCGCACGAGTGCACCCCCGATCTCCCATATGGGGAGCCACCGTTGACCCGGCGGCTCGCAGCGGGACGAACGTATGCGGACATGACGGTGGCGCGACGGACGGTTGTCCATCACGCCACCAAAAGGGGTGAACGGTCGTAACTTTCCCGCGCAGGGCGCGTTCGGTCGCGCTAGGAGATCATGCAAGGGCGTTTCGTCAGGCGGCGGCCAGCTGTCTCCGGGCGGTGCGCCGTTTCGCCGCTACCACTGGATCGAGCGCCGGTACGGCGGCCAGCAGCTGCTTCGTGTACGGATCCCGCGGCGACTCGTACACCTCGTCGGCGGGCCCGTACTCGACGATGCGACCGCGCCGCATCACCGCGACCCGGTCGCTGACCTGGCGCACGACCGCGAGATCGTGCGCCACGAACACGAGCGCGAGCCCGAGTTCCCGCTGCAACTCGGCGAGCAGGGCGACCACCTGGGCCTGCGTGGTGACATCGAGAGCGGAGACCGGTTCGTCGCAGACGATGACGCGCGGGTCGGCGGCGAGCGCCCGCGCGATCCCGACGCGCTGGCGCTGTCCGCCGCTGAACTCGTGCGGGTAGCGGTCGTAGTGCGCCGCTTCGAGCCCCACGCGCTCCAGCAGTTCCCGTACCCGCCCTCGAATGCGCCCCTCGTCCAGCTCCCCGCGTGCCCGCAGCGGATCGGCGATGGACTCGCCGACGCTGCGCCGCGGGTTGAGGGAGGAGACAGGGTCCTGGAAGACCATCTGGACGGAAGGACTGACGCCGGTCTGCGTACGACCCTCGTACCGGACCGACCCGGCCGTCGGCTCCAGCAGCCCGACCAGCATCCGTCCCAGCGTGGTCTTCCCGCTGCCGCTCTCCCCCACGACCCCGAGCGTCTCCCCGCGCCGAACCGTGAGCGACACCTCGTCCACGGCCGTGAACCGCCGCTTCCCGCGCCCGAATTCGCGCCGCAGACCCACCGCGTCGAGGATGACCCCGTCGGACGAAACGACCTCGGCCGTCGGACCGCCCTCGTCCGGCGGAACGCCCCCGCCCGACCCAGCCCCGTCCGCCGCGCCACCACCCAAGACACCACCACCCGACACACGCCGCGCGTCCACCCGAGGCACCGCGCCCAACAACTCCTGCGTGTACGTCTCCCGCGGCGCACCGAGGACGGTGGCCACCGGGCCGTGCTCGACCACCCGCCCGTGCCGCATGACCAGCACCTCGTCGACACTCTCGGCGGCCACACCCACGTCATGCGTGACCAGCAACAGCCCCATCCCCGTCTCCTCCCGCAGCGTGTGCAGCAGGTCGAGGATCTGGGCCTGGACGGTCACGTCGAGGGCCGTGGTCGGCTCGTCGGCGATCAGCAGGTCGGGGTGACAGGCCAGCGCCATGGCGATCAGGGCGCGCTGGCGCATACCGCCGCTGAACTCGTGCGGACGTGAGCGGGCGCGGCGGGTGGCGTCCGGGATGCCGACGCGGTCGAGCACCTCGACGGCACGCGCGCGTGCGGCGCGCCGGGACGCCTTCACATGCACCCTGTACACCTCGGCGATCTGGTCGCCGACCGCGTAGTACGGGTCGAGCGACGACAGCGGGTCCTGGAAGACCATCGCGGCCTTCCCGCCGCGCAGCCGCCGCAGTTCGTCGTCGGAAGCCTCCTGCACGTCCACTCCGGCCACCCGCACCGCACCGCCGACGCGCGCTCCGGTGCCCCGGTGCAGCGCCAGCAGGGCGGACGCCACCGTGGACTTGCCGGAGCCGGACTCACCGACCAGGCCCAGCGCGGCGCCCTTCTCCAGCCGGAAGGAGAGCCGGTCGACTGCGCGCAGGTCCCCGAACTCGACCGAGAGGTCGGTCACTTCGACGAGGCTCGTGGCCAAGCCGTCCACCGGACTTACGAGACTCGCGACGCTCACGACAACACCACCCGTCGGTCGGCCACCGCGTACAGCACGTCCGCGACGGCGTTGGCCAGGACCACGAAGAAACCGGTGACCAGCACCATTCCGACGACCACCGGCAGGTCGACGACATTGACCGCGTGCACGAGTTCACGCCCGAGGCCCGGCAGGCCGAACAGCGTCTCGGAGAGCACGGCACCGCCGATCGCCGACCCGAAGTCGTTGGCGGTCAGCGCGATGACCGGCGCGAAGGCCCCGCGCACGGCGTGCCGCCCGATGATCGACCGCTCCTTCACGCCGTACGCGCGGAAGGTGCGCACATGGTCCTCGGCGAGCGTCTCCAGCATCGAGGCCCTGGTCAGGCGGGCGTATTTGGCGGACTCGATCAGGGCCAGCGACAACCACGGCAGCAGCAGGTTCCACGCCCACTGCTCGGGGTCCTCGGTGAAGGGCACGTACTGCGGGAAGGGCAGCCATTGCAACTGCCCGCAGATGACGATCATCAGCACCAGGCCGATGACGAAGACGGGCGTGGCCGTGCCGGCGAGGGTGATGCCGGTGAGCACCCGCTCGGTGACCCGGCCACGCCGCCACGCGGACAGCACTCCGGTGCCGACGCCGATGATCAGCCACAGCACCATCGCGCCGAGCACCAGCGAGAAGGTGACCGGCAGCTTCGCCCCGATCAGCTGGGTGACCTGCTGATCGCTCTGGTAGGACAGCCCGAGGCAGGGCGCCCCGCAGTGATCCACGGACGTACCCGTCGAGTAGTCCTGGCCGACGAAGATGCCTTGCAGGAAGTGCCAGTAGCGCAGGTACAACGGATCACCGAGCTGCAACTGCTCGGAGACCTGCTGCACTTGGGCGGGCGAGCAGCGCGGGCCGCAGGTGATCTGGGCGACGTTGCCGGGAGCGACGTAGAAGACGAGATAGATGATCACGGAGATCGCGAGCAGGGTGACGACGGCGCCGACCAGCCGCCGTACGACGAATCCCGCGAAACCGCTCAGCCCGGACAGGCCCCTCAACGCGGCCAGGCTCCTCAGCCAGGACAGGCCTCTCGACAGGGACGGGCCAATCAGTCCAGTCAGGCTGCTCACGCCTTGGCCTCCCGCTTACGTCCGGTGCCGATGCGCAGCCGTGAGGCCGCGCGCGGGTCGAGCGCCGTGCGCACGCCGTCGCCCAGCACGGTCAGCGCGAGCACGGTGACGAACAGCGCCCCGGCCGGCAGCAGCAGATACTGCGGTGCGGCCTGGTACCAGACGTCGGCCGCGGTCAGCATCTGCCCCCACGAGGAGGTCGGCGGCTTCACACCGACACCCAGGAAGCTGAGCGCCGCCTCGACGGTGATGTTCACGGGGACGAGGAGGGCCGCGTACGTGATGACGGGCGCGGCGAGCGCGGGCAGCAGTTCGCGGCGGGCGACCCGCCAGGAACCCCAGCCGCTGAGCCGGGCAGCGGCCACGTAGTCGAGCTCCTTGAGCATCAGCGTATGCGCGCGCACGATCTTCGCGGTCGAGCCCCAGGCCACCAGCCCGATGATGAGCGCGACCAGCACGGGCCGCGGAAAGCTGCTGGGCACGATGGCGAGCAGCGCGAGAGACATGATCATCAACGGCATCGCGATGATGATGTCCGTGGCACGACTCAACAGTTGATCAACCCATTGATTGCCGAGGCCGGCCGCGACACCGACCACCACGCCGATGAGAATCTGCACCAGCGTCGCCGCGAACGCGACGCCGAGGGAGACCCGGGCGCCGTGGACGAGCCGCGCGAAGAGATCCCGCCCGGTCTGCGGTTCGACGCCGAGCCAGTGGTCGCCGCTGATGCCGCCGAGCGAGCCGACGGGCACGCCTCCGCGCGCGGAGTCGATCAGCGAAGGGTGGTAGGTGGTCGGGTCCTGGCCCTCGATCGCCGTGAGCAGCGGTGCGGCGAGCGCGACCAGGACGAGCAGCGCGACGACGGCCGCCGCGACGAGGGCGGCGCGCTGCGTACGCAGTCGCCGCCAGAACTGTCGGCCCCCGGAGGTCACCGGAACGGACGTTCCCGTCCCGATGACCTCCGCGGCCGCAAGGGCCTCGCTCATGGGGCTACTTCACCGCGACCTGGGAGATGTCCAGCACGCCGGTCCAGTCGCTGATCACGATGTTCTTGACGGCGCTGCCGTACAGGCGCTTGTAGACGGGGTGGAACAGCGGCACGGTCAGGGCCTGCTCGCCGATCTTCTTGTCCAGTGCACCCCAGCGCTCGGCGGCCTCGTCAAGATCGGTCAACTTGTTGATCGCGTCAATCTCATCGTTGACCGACTTGTCATTGAGGAGGCCGGTGTTGAAGTTGGCGCCGTCCTTGACGATCTGACGGCCGTCGAAGATCGGAGCGAGGAAGGGACCGCCGGAGGGCCAGTCGGCACCCCAGTGGGCGAGGAAGAAGCCGGGCTCGGTCTTCACACTGTGGATCTTGTCGCTGTAGTCGTTCTCCTCGAGCCCCTGCAGCTTGACGGTGATTCCGGCCTTCTTCAGCGCGTCCTGGATCGCGGTGGCGATCTCCGGGCTGGTCTCGAAGTCCTTGCTGTTGGAGTGGGTGAGCGTGAGGGTGAGCCCGTCCTCGTAACCGGCCTCCTTCAGCAGCGCCTTCGCCTTCTCCGGGTCGCCGGACTCGCCCGCCGGGAAGTGGTCGTACGGCGTGTAGCCGAAGGACTTCTGGTTCGGCAGATAGGTGGTCGCGGCCTCGGCCAGCGAGGACCCGCCCGCCGCGTTGATCACCGACGAACGGTCGATGGCGTACGAGATCGCCTGCCGCACCTTCGGGTCGTCGAACGGCTTCACCTTCGGGTTGAAGGCGAGGTAGTTGGTGTAGCCGAAGTGCCCGGTGCCGACGCGCGCGGCCAGCTCCTTGTCACCCGTCACCTTGGCGAGCTCGGCCGGGCCGAGGTTGGTGTCCGTGGTGACGGCGGTGGCGTCCGCCCCTTGAGACGAGGACAGCCGCTGGTTGATCACGGACGAGTCCAGACCCGACCGTACGTCGATCGTGTCCGGGTAGGCCTTGCGCTCGGCGTCGACCGACGCGGACCAGTACGTGTTGCGTTCCAGGGTGAGCCGCTCGCCGTCGTTCTCGTTCTTGACGACCTTGTACGGACCCGAGGAGATCGGGTGCTCCTCGTACTTCGTACCGGTGTCCTTGGCCTCCGGGACGGGCGCGAACTGCGTCTGCGTGGCCAGGTAGGGGAACTCGCCCTCGGGCTTGTTGAGGTGGAAGACGATGGTCAGGTCGTCCGGCGTCTCGATCGAGTCGAGGCCCTTCTTGTCCTTGTACGGGCCCTGGTAGTCGGCGCCACCGATCAGCCAGTCCCTCAAGTAGGGGGCTCCGCCGGAGAGTTCGGCGGCAAAGGAACGCTCGATGCCGTACTTGATGTCGGCGGAGGTGATCGGCGTCCCGTCCTCGTACTTGAGGCCCTTCTTCAGGGTGTACGTCCATACGGTCGCGTTCTCGCTCGGGCGGCCGGTGTCCGTGGCGAGGTCCGGGACCACCTCGGCGCCGGCGGCCCCGCTCTCGCGGTTGCGCGTGGTGAGCGTACGGAAGACCAGGGAGGGGACGTTGCCGCCGCCGGAGGTGTAGAGGCGCGCCGGGTCGAAGTCGCTCTGCGGGTTGGAGTTCAGGACCGTCAGCGTGCCCCCCTTCTGCGGCTTGGAGTCGCCACTGGCGCCCTTGGCATCATTGTCCTTCGGACCGCAGGCGGCCGCACCCGCTGCCACGACCAGGGTGACGGATGCCGCGGCCACGCGGCGCGCTATGGCGGACGGTTGACGCATCGGAAGACGACCTCTCGAAAGGCTCGAATGGCGAGACGGATTGACACGGGGTGAGACGGAGGAGAGCAGAGTTCACCCAAGGCGTCAGGCGTCGGCATCCGACCGGAGAGACCGGAGGGAACCGGCGAACCGGCAACCCGGCGAAACCGGAAGACCGGAGGAACCGGAGGAACCGGAGGAACCGGAGGAACCGGAGAGACCGGAGAGACCGGAGAAAGACCCGCGCGCATCGGCTGCAAGGCACCGAAGCGCGCGGAAACGTGGAAACCCGGAAACCAGAAAACCGGAACCCCGAAAACGGCGACGCACTCGCCAAGGGCGGACGTCAGCGACAGTAAATGTCGGCCACGCAGAACGCGGTCACGCCGATGAGCGCGAGCTCAATGGCGGCGCGTGCGGAGGCGTGGCGAGGCGACATGCCGAAAAATATGAACGAACTTTCGGCGCATGTCAACGCGACCTGAGTGGCCGCTGTCAACTTCCGGGGTACGGCCAAGGATTGGCCAGGCAGTGGATCCCGTCGTGGTCGAGGAACTTGCTCTGCTGCTGCATGACGGGGGCGAGTTCGCCGTCCTTGTCACACGTCTCATGGCCGTATCCGAGCCGGTGGCCGACCTCATGGTTGATCAGCATCTGCCGGTAGGCATGGATTTTGTCACCGTAGGTCTCGGAGCCCTGCGCCCAGCGATACGCATTGATCATGACGCGTTCGGTGGAGGCCGAGTCGCACGACACGTTGTCCACGGTGGTGTCCAGACTCGACTTGGCACACCAGTCGGCGGTGGTGCCGGGGCTGGCCAGCGTGATCACGAAGTCGGGTTTGCCGGAGTGGATCCGCTCGAACGTGCGGGCGCCGCCGTGGGCCCAACTCCGGTTGTCGTTCAGCGTCTTCTGCACGGCCTGCGCAAAGAGTTCGGCATCGAGCCCGAGCCCCCGCTCCACGTCCACCCGGTAGGTGTATTTCTGCCCCTTTCCGGGCGCCTTGTCGAGCCCGGCGACCGCGTCGAACTTCCCCGAGCCCTTGAGCGTGGCACCGAGCTTGTACCTCTCGCCCATCTTCTCGTCGTACGTCAGCGTCGCCGCGCTCGGTGTCGCACTCGCCGTGTCGGACGGCGTCACCCGGTTGTCGCCGCGCGAGGCGGAGTCCCGGGCGTCCCGGTCACCGCCGGCGGCGGACTGCGTGTTGGCGGAGGTGTCGTCCCGCCCGGCGACCTGTCCGGCCACGACGACAGCGAGCACGGTGGTGACGGCGGCCGCGGCGATTCCGGTGAACGCCCGCCCCTTGCCGGACTTGCCCTTCCCCGGCTCCTCGACCTGCGGAAGCGGTTCCTGTTCCTCGACGGGCTCCGGGTCCCAGTCTGTGACGGTGGCGTAGGGGTCGGCGTGGTGCGCTGCGCTGCGCCGGGGCGCGAAGAGATCGACGTCGTCGCTCTCTTCGAAGGCGTCGATGTAGGCCTGTCGGGGCCCCTGCCCCGGCCCGGCCTCCTGCCGCTGCCGGGGAATGCGGGGGCCAGGAGCTCCGGAAGACCCAGGAGGTCCAGCCGGTCCGGGATAACCGAGGGGCGCGCTCCGGGGCGCCCCTTGCGCCCCGGCTTGAGGCAAGTCGTACGCGGCGTCCGACGGACGCGCTCCGCCTCTCAAATCGCCCCAGCCACCGCCGGATTCACGCTGCTCGGGGTGTCCGCCACGCGCTTGGGGGACACCGTGCGCCGGCGTGCCGTCGGGCAGCCGCGGCACGCCACGGGCAGGCGTCCCGTCCGCCATCCGCGGGATGCCATGAGCCGGGGTCCCGTCCGGAAAGCGCGGAACACCGTGTGCCGGAGTCCCGTCCGCGAAACGCGGAACACCGTGCGCGGGCGTGCCGTCCGGAAGGCGCGGGACACCGTGTGCCGGAGTCCCGTCCGCCGCCCTCGGTACTCCCCGGGGCGCACTCCCGCCCATCGGAGGCCGGGGAGGCTGCGGCCCCAAGGCGCCCCGCCGAGCGGCACCCTGCGACGAACCGGGCCCCGAACCCGTACCCACACCCGTCCCCGAACCCGGCCCCATGCCGGGCGCCGGAACCACCGGCATCTCCCCCGTCCTCCCCGCGCCCCCCGTATCGCTCTTCCCCGCCCGTCCCCGGCGACTGTGACGTCCCACGCCGCGCCTCAGCTCCCCGCGCCGGTGGCGGTCGAGGAATTCGTCGAGGAGGTCAACTCACCCGTGTCCGCGAAGAGTTCACGGAACGCCGTGACCACCGCCTCCGGGTACTCCATCATCGCGACATGCCCCGCGTCCGGCAGGGTCAGCAGCCGCGAATCGCGGAAGGCGCGCGCCGCCCGCTGGGCCATGCGGTAACCGACAAGCTGGTCGCGGCCACCGTAGACAAGGAGGGTCGGCGCGAGCACCCGCTCGGCCTGTCGCCACAACCCGTGCTGACCGCCCAGCGTGTACGCGTCCACCAGCCCGCGCGTCGAACGCGCCATGGCGTCCCAGAAGTACGGGAGGGCGAGCCGTCGCTCCATTTCCTCGACCGCGTTCCGGAAGCCCTCGGGCGTCACCATGCCCGGATCCCCGTAACAGAGCGCCATGACCCCGCGGACGCGCTGCTCGGCGCTCCAGCCCTTGGTGAACTTGGTGAACATCCCCGCCACTCCGGGCACGGCGAGCAGCGCCGTGGGCCATGCGCCGCGCTGCGCCCGGATCTCCGGGAGCGCGGGGGACACCAGCGTGAGGGTGCGGACGAGATCGGGCCGTACGGCCGCGACGCGCGTCGTGACCGCCCCGCCCAGAGAGTTCCCGAAGAGGTGTACGGGACCGCGCTCGGCCGCGTCGAGATAACGGATGACCGCGCGCGCGTGCCCGGTGACGGAGTAGTTGCCGTCGTCCGGCGGCGGCGAGTCCCCGAAGCCCGGCAGATCGAGGGCCTCGCTGGCCACCAGATCGTCGAGCAGCGGCATCAGCGCCGACCAGTTCTGCGAGGAACCGCCGAGACCGTGCACATACAAGGCGGGCGGCAGCCCCGCGCGGGCGGGCGGTCTCGACCGTACGGTCAGCGTGATCCCGGGCAGACCCACCGATCGCAGCCGCTCCCCCGCCGCGACTCGAACGGTTCCGACCCTCGGCGTGACGGTGGCGGCCAGCGCGGGGGGAAGCTCGGTCGAAGACATGCAGCAATGTTACGAGACGATCACGTAGTGGCTCATGTGTTCGCCATCACAGATCGCGAGCGGATCGCATAGCGCCTCGATCGGGTGTCTCCTAGGCTTCGAACGAGGGCACTCGTAGGCACACAGGAGCGCACTCGCACCGCTCGGGAAGAGGAATCATGACAGTCGACCCCACGGACCCCGAGACCTTCGCCGAAGATGACGAGGCCCCCGACCTCGACCCGGAGGCCCCCGAGGCGGACGCGGCCGAGCAGCACGCCGATCTGACGCCGCAGGACGAAGACCTGCTGAGCGTCGGCGACCCCGACAACGCCAACGAGGCGGACCTCGCCGAACAGGCGAGGGTCGTAGAACTCAACGAGGACGACTACCGGTAAGGACAATTGACGCTTACCGATCACGCAGACAACCGCCGGCGCGGACAATCGCCGGTGACGCCGCCAGGGTGACCGGGCGCTGCCGCGCCCGTCTCGTCCCTGTTCGGCATCGTCTGCGCCGCTATCGCCACCGTCCGGTACGTGAAATTCTGCGCTCGCACCGCGCACACGACGGTTACCGAAAAGTACGATGGCGACGCGGCGCACACCGCAAGTGGACAATCTTGGAGGCGGCGTGACAGCCATCGAGCAGACAGAGGCAGCGCGCCCGCGGGGCACGCGCCTGCCGCGCCGGGCCCGACGCAACCAGCTCCTCGGCGCCGCCCAGGAAGTATTCGTTGCGCAGGGGTACCACTCGGCCGCCATGGACGACATCGCCGAGCGCGCGGGCGTCAGCAAGCCGGTTCTCTACCAGCACTTCCCGGGCAAGCTCGACCTGTATCTCGCTCTGCTGGACCAGCACTGCGAGTCGCTCCTGCAGTCCGTGCGGACGGCGCTCGCGTCCACCACGGACAACAGCTTGCGCGTCCGCGCGACGATGGACGCCTACTTCGCGTACGTCGAGGACGACGGCGGCGCCTTCCGGCTGGTCTTCGAGTCCGACCTGACGAACGAGCCCGCGGTCCGCGAGCGCGTGGACAGGGTCACGCACCAGTGCGCGGAGGCGATCTGCGACGTCATCGCGGAGGACACCGGTCTCTCGCGCGCCGAGTCGATGCTCCTCGCGTCCGGCCTGGGCGGTCTGGCCCAAGTGGTGGCCCGCTCCTGGTTGCACAGTGACCGCAGCGTCCCCCGCGACGAGGCGGTCCAGCTGCTGACCTCGCTGGCCTGGCGGGGCATCGCGGGCTTCCCGCTGCACGGTACCGATCACCACTGATCACCACGGACGGCGTCCGTACCGCGCGTTTGTTCCCGCGCGCTGTTCGCTCCTGGCGTTCTTGAGCGGAGCGTGTACGTCCCCTCACCGGGCTAATGTGTGCAGCGTACGGCGCGTACGAACGCGCACATCACTGACCGTCGGAGGGACAAAGCCGTGGAGGTCAAGATCGGCGTGCAGCACGCGCCCCGCGAGATCGTTCTGGAGAGCGGTCAGACCCCGGAAGAGGTCGAGCGCGCGGTGTCCGAGGCTCTGGCCGGCAAGTCGCAGCTGCTGAGCCTCGTGGACGACCACGGCCGCAAGGTCTTGGTTCCGGCCGACCGCCTCGCGTATGTGGAGCTCGGCGAGCCCACCCAGCGCAAGGTGGGATTCAGCGCGCTGTAGTCAGGCGAGCGGATACGCGAAGGGGGCCGGTGGCAGTGCCACCGGCCCCCTTCGCGTATCCGCTTCCGAAACCGCTTCCGCGCTTGGCCGGATATCGGCACCGGACACAGATGGAGCACAGATCCCCCACACAGGAGGATTGCATTCCGCACGTCAGGGGTAAGACCGGCTACGACCGATTTGCACCGGCCGTGCGGGAGGGACCCCACCATGTTCTTGGAAGCGCTCGGCGCCGCGATGCTCGGTCTCGCCCTGGCATGGGTGGCGGCATCCCGCCTGCCGCACCGCCTGCCGACCCGCAGCCTGGTCCTGTCGACCGGCGTCGCCGGAGCCCTGTTCGGGGCCTTCCTGACGCACACGTCGCTGGGCTCCGGCTACTTCCTGGTGATCCTCATCGGCGCGGCGATCGTCTCCGTAGCGCTGCTGTCGCTGCTGCTGCGCCCCGCGGAGAGATTTCGCCGCCGCTCAGCGACGGCGTGACCCCTTCCGAAAGCACCCCTTCCGAAAGCACCCCTTCGGAAAGCACCCCTTCGGAAAGCACCCCTTCCGAAGGCACCCGATCCGCAAGCACCCCATCCACAAGCGGCGCGGCCAGTCTTCGTAGGCGACGAAATCAGCAGCCGTAGACGTCCCGGTCAGGCGGCCAGGCCCAGCGCGGCCATCCGCTTCGTGTGCGCCTCGGTGATCCGCGAGAACATCCGGCCGACCTCCGCGAGGTCGAAGCCGTCCGCGACGCCGCCCACGAGCATCGTCGACAGGGCGTCACGGTCCGCGACCACCCGCTGCGACTGGGACAGCGCCTCACCCATCAGCCGCCGCGCCCACAGCGCGAGCCGGCCGCCCACGCGGGGGTCGGCGTCGATCGCGGCGCGCACCTTCTCGATGGCGAAGCCGGCGTGCCCGGTGTCGTCGAGAACGGCGAGGACCAGCCCGCGCGTGTCGGCGTCGAGCCGCGCGGCAACCTCCCGGTAGAAGTCACTGGCGATGGAGTCGCCGACGTACGCCTTGACGAGCCCTTCCAGCCAGTCCGAGGGGGCCGTCTGCTTGTGGAAGCCGTCGAGCGCCGCGACAAAGGGCTCCATCGCCTGCGTCGGCTCCGCACCGATCGCCGCGAGCCGGTCCCGCAGCCGCTCGAAGTGGTGGAACTCGGCCGACGCCATCTTCGCCAGCTCCGCCTTGTCACTGAGTGTCGGCGCCAGCTTGGCGTCCTCCGCGAGCCGTTCGAACGCCGCCAGCTCGCCGTACGCAAGCGCTCCGAGCAGGTCCACGACCGCGGCACGGTACTGGGGGTCGGCGGAGGCCGTGTCCCAGTCCTGGGCTGCTACTCCGGTGGGCGCGGGAGTGGCCTCGGCGGGTGTGTCTGCGGCGTTGTCAGGCGTCGTCATGAAGCGCACAATAGCTCGCTCACCGCAACACGGAAGTCCCTGGTCAATCAGTGTGACGACCATGACGTGACCAAATCGGCCATCGCATATGCGCGATTCCGGGGTATGGTGGTAATGCGCCCGGCGAGTATTCGACGGGCCGCACGAATGAGGATGCCCGGTCGGTGGCCCGATCGGCTCCGACCCGACAGCCCTCCTCGTCCGTACGGCACATTGCGTACGACGTCCGGAGGGACCCTCAGCGGCACGAGAGCTCGAGCGTCGGCAGTGGTCCCATGCCACCCGGCCCGCCCGTCAAGAGCGGCCGACGTCCCCGGCACGGTCCCCAGACACGACCCCCGCGCTCGCCTCGCACCGCGTACACAGAAGAGGCAGCACCCTGACTACGACTTTCCGAGAGCTCGGGATCCTTCCCGAGACGGCCGAGGCCCTTGAAGCCGTCGGCATCATCAATCCCTTCCCCATCCAGGAGATGACGCTCCCCGTCGCCCTTTCGGGCACCGACGTCATCGGCCAGGCCAAGACCGGCACCGGCAAGACGCTGGGCTTCGGCCTCCCGCTCCTCGAGCGCGTCACCGTCCCCGCGGACGTCGAGGCGGGCCGGGCCCAGCCCGAGCAGCTCACCGACGCCCCGCAGGCCCTCGTCGTCGTCCCGACGCGCGAGCTGTGCACCCAGGTGACGAACGACCTGCTGACCGCGGGCAAGGTCCGCAACGTACGCGTTCTCGCCATCTACGGCGGCCGGGCGTACGAGCCCCAGGTCGAGGCCCTCAAGAAGGGCGTCGACGTCATCGTCGGCACTCCCGGGCGGCTGCTGGACCTCGCGGGCCAGAAGAAGCTCAACCTCAAGCACATCAAGGCGCTCGTCCTCGACGAGGCCGACGAGATGCTCGACCTGGGCTTCCTGCCCGACGTCGAGAAGATCATGAACATGCTGCCGGCCCGCCGTCAGACGATGCTGTTCTCCGCGACCATGCCGGGCGCCGTCATCGGTCTCGCACGCCGCTACATGTCGCAGCCCACGCACATCCGCGCCACCGCGCCGGACGACGAGGGCGCGACGGTCGCGAACACCTCGCAGCACATCTACCGCGCCCACAATATGGACAAGCCCGAGCTGGTCGCACGCATACTGCAGGCCGACGGCCGGGGACTGGCCATGGTCTTCTGCCGTACGAAGCGCACGGCGGCCGACCTCGCCGACCAGCTCCAGCAGCGCGGCTTCGCCTCCGGCGCGGTCCACGGCGACCTCGGCCAGGGCGCCCGCGAGCAGGCGCTGCGCGCCTTCCGCAACGGCAAGGTCGACGTCCTCGTCTGCACCGACGTGGCCGCCCGCGGCATCGACGTCGAAGGCGTCACGCACGTCATCAACTACCAGTCCCCCGAGGACGAGAAGACGTACCTGCACCGCATCGGCCGTACGGGCCGCGCAGGCGCCAAGGGCATCGCGATCACGCTCGTCGACTGGGACGACATCCCGCGCTGGCAGCTGATCAACAAGGCGTTGGAGCTCAACTTCAACGACCCGCCGGAGACGTACTCCACCTCCCCGCACCTCTTCGAGGAGCTGAGCATCCCGGCCGGCACCAAGGGTGTCCTGCCGCGTTCCGAGCGCACCCGCGCCGGGCTCGCGGCCGAGGCGGTCGAGGACCTCGGCGAGACCGGCGGCCGTGGTGGTCCGCGCGGTCGCGGTGGCCGTTCCTCGGCGCCGGCCGCCGAGCGCGAGCGTGAGCGTCCGGCGCGCACTCCGCGTCGCCGTCGCCGTACGCGCAACGGCGCACCGCTGGAGGAGACGTCCGCGACGTCGGCTCCCGCGACGTCGGCTCCGGAGGCAACGACGGAGCCCGCGTCCGGAGAGGCCACCGAGCCCCGCACTCCGCGCCGTCGTCGCCGTACGCGCGTCGGGGCGTCTTCGGAGCCCGTGGCGGCCGCAGTGGTCGAGCCGTCGGCGACCGAGGCCGCCGAGAGCGCCGTCGCCACGGCCGAGGGCACGGATGCTGCAGAGGCGGCAGAGACGGTGGAGGCGGCTGCGAAGCCGCGCCGCCGCCGTACCCGCAAGACGGCGGAGGCCACGGTCGAGACCGTGACCGCCGTCGCCGAGGCTGTCGTCGAGGACGTCACGGAGGCGCCGGCTCCGCCGCAGCCGCGCCGCCGGACGCGCAAGGCCGCCGAGCCCGCCGAGGCCGCCGAGGCCGTGGTCGACACGGCCGAAGCAGTCACCGAGGTCACCGAGACCAAGCCGCGCCGCACCCGCAAGGCCGCGGTGGCCACAGTGGCCACGGTCGAGGCGACACCGGAAGCGACGGAGACCAAGCCCCGCCGCACCCGCGCCAAGGCCACCACCGCTGCCGCCGAAGCAGCCGCGGACACCGCCGAAGCCACCGAGGCCAAGCCCCGCCGCCGTACCCGCAAGGCCACCACCGCGACCGTCGACGCCGAAATCCCGGCCCAGACAGCCGCCGAGGAAGCCGACGCCAAGCCGCGCCGCCGGACGCGCAAGGCCGCCGAGCCCGCCGAGGCCGCCGAGGCCGTGGTCGACACGGCCGAAGCAGTCACCGAGGTCACCGAGACCAAGCCGCGCCGCACCCGCAAGGCCGCGGTGGCCACAGTGGCCACGGTTGAGGCGACACCGGAAGCGACGGAGACCAAGCCCCGCCGCACCCGCGCCAAGGCCACCACCGCTGCCGCCGAAGCAGCCGCGGACACCGCCGAAGCCACCGAGGCCAAGCCCCGCCGCCGTACCCGCAAGGCCACCACCGCGACCGTCGACGCCGAAATCCCGGCCCAGACAGCCGCCGAGGAAGCCGACGCCAAGCCGCGCCGCCGGACGCGCAAGGCCGCGGCTGCCGCGGAGCCCGCGGAAAGCTGACCCTCAGCCCGATGGCCCGGTCCCACCTTGTGTGGGGCCGGGCCATCGGCGTTCTCGGGCGCCCTCCGCCGAGGTCTAGGGCCTGTCCGGCGGATCAAGTCGCAGGAAATCGGCGGCGCCCTATAAACGCTGGTGAGCGGGGTCTGGTGCGTCCAACTGCAAGGCGGAGG
>NZ_JBEZLR010000048.1:0-69067 GCF_040652275.1 Streptomyces sp. NPDC048275 | reverse complement strand
GCCACCCCGTAGCACCACGGCAGCACGTCATCGGGGTCGGGCAGGGAACCTGGCGCCGACTCCAGGCCGGGGATGTCGTCATGAGGCCCGCACCACCCCCTCACATTTCGTCGGCTCAGAACGCCGTGCACCGGCCCTTCTCACCGGGCCAGAAGCACACCTGGCCGAAGACGTCGAAGCCCGCGACACCGTCCGGGTCGATCTTGTCGAACCGGGGCTTGGGGATCTGCAGACCGTTGATCCCGTCACCGGCGAGCGGTCCACTCGTCACCGTGCGGTCGGGGACAGGGCTGCCCTCCTTGAGGTCGCCCTTGAAGTAGAGGCTGCCGACGTCGCCGGTGTTCCACGTGCCCACGCCATTACCCTCCACGGAGAAGGTCGGCGGCAGCACACCGAATCTGCCGGTGCCGACGACGTCGAAGACGATGTCGGTCAGCTCCGGAGCCGCCCCGCTGGGCGAGCGGCAGTCCTTGTACCCGATGTGCCCGGTCACCTGGGCCTCCCTGACCCGGAAGGAGAGCGGCGGACTGAAGTTCACCTCGGCATCGAGACGGCACACCAGGTCGGGGACAGGGGCCGCCCGTAGCCCGGCCGGTTCGGCCTGGGCGGCGGCGGGGGCGACGAGCGCCGTCCCCGCCGCGAGGACGGCGGCTGCCGGCGCCACCCTCCTGCCGCGGCGGGTCGAGCGGGCAGACGTCTTCGCTTTCACTGAGAACATCACTGTTTCGGGTTCCTCTCTCTCAGGCCGTGGCCGTGGTGCCACGGAGAACTTCGCTCGCGGAGCCGAGATGCTCCGCGAGGTCGCGGTACGACTCCAGGACGCCCGTCTCGACGTACGCGATCTCCCGCTCGACGCAGAACTGCTTGACGAGGGGATACGCGCGCCGCAGTGCCGACCTGGGCATGCCGGGGAACAGGTGGTGCTCGATCTGGTAGTTGAGGCCGCCGTAGAAGAAGTCCCCGAGGTAGCCGGTGGGCAGGGTGCGCGAGGTGAGGACCTGGCGCTCCAGCCAGCTCCACTCCTGGCCCACCCGGGTCGGCAGACCCTTGTGGTTGACGGCGAAGGCGAGGCCGAGCAGATAGCCGAGGAGAACCTGGTGCACTGCCAGGAACAGCAACACGGTCGGCCACGGCAGGAGCAGGAAGAGCGCGCCGAAGAAGAGCACCGCGTGCAGCACCATCAGGCCGCCCTCCAGGAGGGGTCGGCGGATGGCCCGCCGACGCAGGGCGATGACCCCGGCGATCCGCAGGACCACGGCCTCCAGGCCCAGCAGCGGGAAGAAGAGATACCGCTGGTTGGCGGCGAGGAAGCGGGCGAATCCCTTGCGGTCCTGGGCCTGTTCGGGGGCGAAGATCGCCACTCGGCGCAGGATGTCCGGGTCGAGTTCCAGGTGGTTGGGGTGGTTGTGGTGGCGGTTGTGATGCTGCACCCACCAGCCGAAGCAGATCCCGAGCATCAGGTTGCCGTGGATCAGTCCGAGCGCCTGGATGTACTTCCGGGACCGGGTGATCTGGCGGTGCCCGGCGTCGTGCACCAGGAAGGCGAGCTGCTCGTGCCAGACGGCGAGCCAAACCGCCGCCAGGACCACCTTCCACCAGGTGCCGCCGGACAGCGCCAGCGCCGCCCAGCCGAGGGCGTTCATCAGCCAGACCACCGCGATCCCGGTCACGTACTGGCCCTTGCGGGGACGCATGAGTCCGGCGGCCAGGACGCGGCGGGTCAGTTCGCGGAAGTCCTCGTCCTGCGCGGCGGGTTCATGCGGTGAGGAGTTGACTGCCGGGCTGTCGGTCATCGGTGTATCACCGACCCTTTCGTTGGGGGACGTTGGCGAAAGCGCGCGGGCTGCTCAGGGGGTCAGGCCCATGTCGGCGAGCCGTGCCTCCTGAGTGGCGCGCGCCCATTCCGCGGCGGCGAGCATCCGTTCCTCGGCGGTGGTGTCGACCAGGCGGCGGCCCGGCCACAGTTCGTAGTCGCCGGCGAGGTCGCGGTGCTGCTCCAGGCCCTGCTGGTAGAGCTGTTCGCGCCGGAAGGTCAGTTCCTGCACCGGGAGCCGGGCCCACAACTCGCTGCCGCGTGCGACCAGTTCCCTGATCCGGTCCAGCTCCTCGGGATGGCTTCGGACATGGCGCCGGACGATCGTGGTGCCCACGGACAGATGCCGGATCTCGTCGATGCCCGCGGCCCGTTCGATCTCGGCGGCGGGCGGGTCGAAGGGGCGCCACTTGCGTTCGCTCAGTTCGGCGGTGGGCGCGAGGACCCCTTCGACCAGGACGGTCAGGGTGATCACGCCGCCGATGTAGTCGCGGTCCTTCTCCATGACCGAGAGCCCGAATTCCTCCAGGGGCGTCAGGATCGCGTCCCGGTCGGCCCCGGCCAGCGACTCCATGGTGGCTTCCAACTCTTGCTCCGGTGTGCCCAGTTCGAGCAGATGGCCGCGGAAGGCGTAGGCGTGGCGGGCCTCGTCCATCAGCTGGGAGGTGTAGAAGTCCATCCCGGCGAGGTCGGGGGCGTACGCGACCAGGAAGGAGATGGCGCGGGCCGCCTTCTCCTCCGCCATCGAGCGGAAGGCCAGTTCCTGCATGACGGCCTGGCGCAGTGGCCCGTCGACCATCATGTGGGCGGGTACGGGTACGTCCGCGGAGCGGCCCATCGGGTCGCCTCCGAGGGTGCCTTCCGGCACGGCGCGGAACCAGTAGCCGAGGTCGCAGCCCTCCGGTGTCAGGTCGGTGGACAGCGCGCCTTCCAGCAGACTCGGGGCGCGGTGCCGGTCGGCCTCCGCCGGGATCCTGGACATGTACGTGGTCATCTCAGCCTCTCTGCGTCTTGACCTTGCTACGGGTGCTCAGAAACTGCTGCGGGTGCTCAGACCGACTTGGTGAGGCGCATCAGCCGCCAGACGGCACCGGGGCTCACCCCGCCCTGGAACGCCAGGTACTCCGGTTCGATGAGCTGCGGGCGCCACTTGAGCTTGAAGGACTCCTGGGCGGCCGCCGGGTAGATGGCCCGCCCCTTGGCCGCCAGGAGCTCCACGCACCGGTGCAGCAGGCGGCTGGTCGGGCCGGGCGCGGCCGCGTCCGGGCGGAGCTGGACGAACGGGGTGAAGCCGAGGTGCAGCCAGCCGCATCCCTCGTCCTGGAACTGGCGCAGAGCGGTGGCGAACATCAGCTCCACCGTGCCGGGCGGGGCGTCCGGCAGCCGCCGCGTCAGGTCGTACAGCCATCCGGCCCGCGCACCGAACACGGGCGAGTAGGAGACGTAACCGACGGTCTGTCCTTCGTGGACGGCGATGAACAGGCGCCGGTGCGGGGCGCCAGGGCCGCCGCGTTCGCCGATGAGGAACTCGAGTTCCTTGACGTGGCGGCCCTTCGCCCGCAGCCAGGCCCCGTCCACCGCGTCGAGGGCCGCGCCGTCCTGCTCCCCCGCGGGCACTTCGGTGGCCGTGACTCCTTCCCTGCGGGCCCGGTTGACCATGTTGCGCACCTTGACCATGCGCTGGCCGCCCAGGCTGTAGCCGTCCAGCGCGATGCTGAAGGAGGCGCCGAACTGGTTGACGACGAAGTCGTGTCCGGCGTGCAGTTCGGCTTGGGAGCGGGAGAGCTGTACGGCGGCGACCCGGCGTCGCTCGTTCCCGGCCCGCACGAGCAGCGCGTCCAGCAGCCGCGACCGGTCCTGGGGCGCGCAGACCGGACCGCCCAGTTGGAACAGATGCCGTCGGCCCGCCTCCCGGTAGGGGACGAAGCCGTCGACACCGTCCGTGTGGAAGCGTCGGTTCCCGCTGTTCATGGCGAGGAAGGCGCTGCTGTGGCTGCCGTGCCGGCACAGCATCTCGTACGCCTGCGTGTCGGCGAGTGCCTGCGGGGCGCTCACCGTACTGCCGCCTCGTGCCAGGGCACGGTCGCGAAGTCCCGCAGCGCGCCCTGGACAGAAGGGTGCGGAACCGGCTCGAAGGACACGGTGAACGATTTGGCGAAGTTGCCGAACAGCGCGCGGTCGCCGAAGAGATGGATCGGCAGTACCAGCAGCGCCCACTCCCAGCCGTACAGCAGGACCCAGGCGCCGAGGACCGCGCCCTGCACGCTCAGGCTGTGCATGGTGTTGTAGAGCACGTAGTAGACGCGGGAGACCTGTCTGTCGGGGCTGCGGTGATAGGCGATCGCGCCCGGCAGATAGCCGATGAGGTCGACGTAGGCGAAGAGGGCGACGGCGACCCACCACCGCACCTCGGCCAGGTGTACGAGGAAGAATCCGGCGGCCACCAGCAGCCCGAGCAGGTACTCGAGTCGTAGGAGCCGGTAAGTGGTGGGGGTCTGGCAGAGGTTGTGGCCGTCCACGGTCACCGCCCGCCGGCCGGGATCTCGGCCGTGACCAGGATCATGGCGTCCTTCTCGACCCCCGCGAACGCCGCCAGATGCGGGGCGAACCGCTCGACGGCGTACGGCAGCGCCAGCAGGTCCGCGACTCGCGCCTGCCACCCGTACCCGCCCCACCAGCGCTCCGCGTCCGCGAGATGCCACACCCACGGCGTCCCCGAGCCTGACAGCGCCTCCAGCCAGGGCTTCACGAACGGCGAGTCGGCGGTGTCGGCGTTCAGGCACTCGGCGCCGAGGGTGCTGCCCGGCGCGGACAGCTCGCTCGCCGTGCCGATCAGGCTCTCCACCGCCTCCGGCGGGAGGTAGAAGAGCAGCCCCTCGCACAGCCAGGCGGTGGGACGGCCCGGGTCGAAGCCGGCGGCGAGCAGCGCGCCACGCCAGTCGCCCAGCAGGTCGGCGGAGACGGTGGTGCGCCGGGCGACGTCCGGGGCGCGCCCCGCGAGGACCCGGTCCTTGAAGGCCTGTACGGCCGGTAGATCGACCTCGAAGACCTGCGTCGCGGTGGGCCAGTCGAGCCGGTACGCCCGGGTGTCCAGCCCCGATCCCAGCAGGACCACTTGCTCGCACCCGCCCCGCGTCACGGAGAGCAGGTGGTCGTCGAAGAAGCGGGTGCGCACGGCCAGCCAGTCGGGCAACACCTTCTGCAGGACGCCGGCTCCCGGCGGGGCACCGGCCGCCCCGGCGGCGTCCAGGAACTCGGCCGCGAGAGTGTCGTCGAAGAGCGCGTCCGCCCGCGCGGATTCCTGGGCCCGCATGCGTACGGTCCACAGAGCCGTCTCCGAGACTCCGTCCAAGGAGCGCTGCGTGTCGTGCTGCTGCATGGGCATGGGTGATTCTTCCTTTGTGGGTAGGGTTCATGACGGGTGATCAGTTCGACGTGAGGCGTCAGCGGGGTGCCCGCCGGCGGTCGAACAACAGGGCCGCGGCGCCCAGCGCCAGCAGGCCGCGCGACGGCGACCAGGGCCGCTGCCCGCCCATGGACGCGGGTGTGTGCGGCTCGTGGAGCTGGAAGGCGAGCTGACGGTTGGCGGCGTCGGACAGCAGCCCGCGCCACTGTTCCGGTGCGGACGCGGCGGTCGAGAGCAGGTCCATCGTGTTGCGGGCGACCTGGTCCAGGGAGAAGTACTCGCGGATCAGGGCCAGGATGATCCCGCGCGCCTCCGCCTTGAAGACCTCGGCGAGGGCGATGTCCGGCGCCAGACAGCGCACCGAACCCTCCAGGTTCGCGAAGGACTTGCCCAGCAGGGAGATGGCAGGCGCGGAGCCGATGCCCCGCCGGGTCGCCTTCTCCAGGACGGTGGTCAGGGACACCCCGAAGTTGATGTCCTCGAGGGAGGCCGTGGCGACCTTGGGGACCAGCGCCGCCATGTCGGCGGCGAACGCGGGCAGGTTCGACCAGGCGGTGACCCGGCCCATGTCCGCCCACGCCCGGGCGAGTCCGTGGCCGTCGTTCTGGGCGATGGCCATGAGCAGCGGCAGCAGCTGCAGACTCGTCCGCCGGTCGAGTCGGCCGACCATGCCCCAGTCGATGAGCGTGGCCGGTCCGCCGGGCAGCGCGAAGACGTTGCCCGCGTGCGGGTCGGCGTGGAACATCCGGTCGACGAAGTAGCCGCGGTACATGAAGCGCAGCAGGTCCTTGCCGATGTCCGTACGCTCCCGGTCGCTGAACGAGCGGCGGTCGAGGTGGCGTACGGAGGTGCCGGGGGCCAGCGACTGGACCAGCACCTTGGGGGTGGCGTGGATGACCCGGGGGACGTCGAGTGTCGGATAGCGCCGGATGTGCTCGCGGGCCTCGTCCATGTTGCGGGCCTCGCCGGTGAAGTCCAGCTCGGGTTCCATCGCGTCGAAGATGGATCCGAGCATCGCCTCGACGTCGATGACCTCGTTGAAGCGGGGCGCGGTACGGGCGACGATCCTGGACGCCTTGCGCATCAGGGCCATGTCCGCGCGGACGGTGTCCCGGATGCCGGGCCGCTGGATCTTCACCACCGCGGGCCGCCCGCCGGGCAGGGTCACCCGGTACACCTGGGCCAGCGAGGCCGCCCCGAGCGGGCGGACCGTCTCGATGTCGTCGAAGCGGAGCTTCCAGTCCGCTCCCAACTCCTCCTGGAGCACGGGCTCGAAGAGGGCGAAGGGCTGGACGTCGACCTGATCGTGGAGATTCTGCAGTTCGCCGATCATGGAGGCGGGCACCATGTCGGGCCGGGTGGAGAGAATCTGGCCGAGCTTCACGTAGAACGGGCCGAGACTTTCCAGGGCGTGCCGCACCGCCTTCGCACGGCGTGTCCCGTCCTCGGCGGCCCCGTCCCCGGCGGAGGCCTCGGCTTCCGCCGGGGAGAGGGGGCCCCGCCCCGGCCACCGGCGCTCCCGCGTCACCTGTCCGACCTCGTCGGCGACGAGGCTTCCCAGTACCTTCACAACCAGCCGGAGCCGATTGCCGAGCATGGCACCCATGTGTCACAACCTCCTGTGCCTGACGAGTTCCGTCGGTCGTGCGCGCGATCGCCCACACACGTGGGTCATGCGCCGCGATCGCCCACGCACATGAGTCATGCGGCGCGATCGCCCACGCACCTCGCGCATGCGGCGCGGTTGCCTACCCGCATGGCTCATGTGGCGCGATCACTCACCCGCGGTGAAGCGGTACGCGCCCCGGTGGCGGCCGGTGAGACCCGGTCAGCGGCCGCTCAGCCGCTCTTCCTCGCCGCCGGCGCACGGCCGGCACCGGTCACGGCGCCGGCCACCCCCTGAACGCCCTCCAACACGCTCACCAGGGAGGTGACGAGCTCGGAGAGCTGGGCGATCTGCCGAGGCAGTGCGGCCAGGCCCTCCGCCATGTCGGCCGCTCCCGACACAGCGGAGGTCGCCCCGCCGGCCACCTGTCCCAGCGCGGCCAGCGGATTGAGTCCTCCCGCGGCACCGCCGAGGGCGGCGAGCGGGTTCGCGCCGCCGCCCCCGAGGGCCGCGAGCGGATTGGCCGCGCCGGCCAGTGCGGCCAGCGGATTGGCCGCGCCGACTCCGGCCGCGGCGTTGGCGGCGTTCGCGAGCGCGGCCACGGGATTCGCCACACCACCGAGGGCGGAAAGAGCGCTCACCGTCCTCAGTACATCGCCGGGAAGTCCGTTCAGCGCCTGATACGGATTCCCCGGAGTGAGCCAATCCACGGAATGCGCATCATCTCCTTTTCGGTCCAAGATTTCATCGAACGCCTTCTTGGTGCTGTCGGCGATATCGCCGATGAAATCCTTGATCGTGTCCTGGGTGTTATTCTTGCCCACGGTCACTAACCTTTCTCCCTCACCTGCACTCCCGGAGTTCGGGAGCCGTTTTTTATGCCCGCGTCGACTTACGTCACTCGCGGGAAGAAGGCGGAGATCCGTTATGCGGCGGCACCGTCCAGAGCCTTGGCGCAGACCAGCCGCAGCCGCGCCCGGCCCCGAGTGAAAGCCCCTTCGGCCGCTTTGACCGAGATCTGGTGCATGCGCGCGAATTCCAGCGTGGAGATTCCATGGGCGCGGGCGAGCACCACTTGTCGCTCCCGGCCCCGCAGCAGATGGACCTGATCGAGCAGCCAGCGCCCGAAGTCCTGGTCGCACACGCCCTCGTCCGGCAGCTCGGGCCCGCCCACGTCCGCCGCACGGCGCAACAGCCGTCGCCTTCGCTCCAGTTCACGGTAATGGTCGACGCACAGGCGCAGGGCGACCGAGGTCAGAAAGGGGCCGATCCGCTCCTGGTCGAGATTGCCGTGAGCGGCCGCCCTGAGCATCGCTTCCTGGACACAGTCCTCCGCATCCTGAGCATTCGGAAGCCGGCGGCGGACCAGCCTCATCAGTCGCTCCCGATGACCGGCGATCACATCCCAGGATAATTTCCGCCGCACCTCGTCCTGCGATTCATGTTCCCGAGATCCGAATTCCTGGGATTCAGGAATTGCTCGATCAATAGCCCGATCAACGATTCCGAACTCATCTAAGTGGTCTACCAATTTCCTGTGATCCATGGCCCCGAGATTGATTCCTGGGTGCGAATCGGAATGTTCGCACGGCCTATCCCCCACCCGTCGCGAGGTTTCTTTTCCTGGCCGACACATCAACAAACCAGCCGGAATCCCTACCACTCATCCGCATGGAAAACGGACCATCCCGTTCCGGTGAACCCCCCGCCGTGCTACACATTTCACGTAGGCCCACGCGCCCCCTCACGCCTGCGGAAACGTCACGCCATGAGCGGGAACACCTCAAAACGGCGCCGAAATCACACCCGCATCAACCACGAGGGAATCAATCGCGCCAAAATCCCCACTGCGGAGGCGAGCGCCGGGCGGGACAGGGATGCGGTGCGGTCAGTGCGTCGACAGGTCGTCCAGTTCGGCCGCGAACAGCAGGGCGGGGTCGAACCCCATCCCGGCGAAGTGGCCGGCGAGTTCCAGGGACAGGGCGCCGTGCAGCCGGGCCCAGAAGGCCAGGGCACGGTGGAGGGCCTCGGGCGGGACGGGGTGGCCGTCCGCCCACTGCCGGTGGCCGTCGAGGTGCGCGCCGAACGGCGTCGCGGGGCCGCCCAAGGGGAGCACGGCGCAGGCGTCGAGCAAGGTCGTCATGATCTCGGAGGCGATCGCGGTGACGTCGTCGGGCGCGTGATAGCCGGGGACGGGCGTGCCGTAGAGGAGAAAGTACCGCTGGGGGTCGTCCAGGGCCCATCCGCGAAGGGCGTGCGCCAGCGCGGCCAGATCGGCACCGGACTCGGCGGCCGCATGGAAGGTGTCGGCAAGGCTTCGGTACGCGTCCCTGATCAGCTCGGTGATCAGCTCGTCGCGGCCGGCGAAGTACCGGTAGAGGGCGGGTCCGCTCAGACCCATCTGTTTGGCGATCGCATTGAGGGAGAGCGCGGAAGCCCCCGCCGCGGCGATCTGCTCCCATGCACGGTCCTTGATCTCCGTACGCACCTGGGCGCGGTAGCGCTCGCGCGGGGTCGTCGTACCCGTTTCCGCCACGGCCACGGCCTGCCCCCTTCCACCCCCACAAGGCTACATGCTCAAGTTTCAGTTAGAAGTTGTCACGAATGCTCTTGACTCCGCCTTCCTTGCGGCGTTACAACTTCTAACGAACACGAAAGCAAGTAACTCACGTGGAACGCGGTGGAGGTCGTCATGAACGCCGAAGGACTCGTCGAAGTCGTCCTGCCGGGCAAGGTGGAGCCGGAAGGGCTTCAGATCCGGCACGGAGCCGTCCCCGCCGCGGGCCCGGGCCAGGTCGTGATCCGGATGGAGGCGACCGGGGTCTCCTTCGCCGAGCAGCAGATGCGCCGCGGCCGCTACTACGACCAGCCGGCGTTCCCTTTCGTACCCGGCTACGACCTGGTCGGCACGGTGCTGGCGACCGGCGAGGGCGTCGAGCCGGGCCTGGCCGGCACCCGGGTGGCCGCACTGGTCAAGGTCGGCGGCTGGGCCAGCCATGTGCTCGTCGAGGCCGCGGACGCGGTGCCGGTGCCCGCCGGGATCGGCGCGGCCGAGGCGGAGACTCTGGTGCTCAACGGCATCACCGCCTGGCAGATGCTGCACCGCAAGGCACGCATCCGGGCGGGACAGACCATTCTGGTGCACGGCGCCAATGGTGGCGTCGGCTCGGTTCTGGTCCAGTTCGCCCACGCCGCGGGCGTGGAGGTGATCGGCACGGCGTCCGCCCGCCACCACGACGCCCTGCGGGAACGGGGCGTGACCCCCGTCGACTACCGCACCGAGAACGTCGCCGCGCGCGTCCGCGAGCTCGCCCCCGGTGGGGTGGACGCCGTCTTCGACCACGTCGGCGGCCGGGGCATCGTCGACTCCTGGCGCCTGCTGGCGCCCGGCGGCACGCTCGTCTCGTACGGCAGCGCCTCCACCCGGGACGACGAAGGCTCCAAGCAGTGGCCCGTGCTCAAGCTCCTCGGCCGGGTGTGGCTGTGGAACGCGCTCCCCAACCGCCGCCGCGCCTACTTCTTCAACGTCTGGGCCGGGCGGGGCCTGGCCAGGAACCGGTTCCGGGCCCGGTTGCGCGCCGACCTCACCCAGGTCTTCGCGGCACTTGAGCGCGGTGAGGTCACTGCCCAGATCGCCGCGCAGCTGCCGCTCGCCCACATCGCCGACGCTCTACGGCTGGCCGAATCCGGCACCGTCGCCGGAAAGGTCGTAGTGAACGCGTAGGACGTCTCTTCGACAGCAGCTGATCGCACGCGCTTCTCCCTCCACCTGAAGCGCCTGCCCAAGAACTGAAACGCTCACCTGATCCCGACACTCTGCTCCTGCTCACCCGGCTCCAGGCCCTCTGAGCACGAACACAGCTCTGAGCACGAACACAGCGTGGCACGGCGCTCATTCCTCGCCGTCACCACGGCGACTGCGCTGGTTGGAGCGGCTCACCAGTTCGCCCGCCGCGAGCGTCGCGGTCGCCACGACGCGGACCCATCGGGGGCCGCCCCTCGCCGCCCACACCACACAGACGCACCCCCCGATGACGAGCAGCAGGACGCCGAGCAGCACGACGATGGTCATGGTTCTTCCCCCCTGTTTGTCGATGCGCCTGGATCTTCTCAGCCGGAGGGTGGCGCCAACATACGGGGGCCGGCGCGAGGTGGGCCATCCTTGCGGGTGGCCCACCTCGCCGCTGGTGCCGGAGGTGTCAGTTGGCTCCGATCAGCTGGTCGTCACCGCGGTGTCGTCGACGACGAAGCTGGTCTGGAGGGAGGAGTCCTCGACGCCGCTGAACTTCAGGGCGACGGTGGTACCGGCGAACGAGGACAGGTCGAAGGTCTTCTGGGTGTACCCCGTGGCCTTGTTGAGGTTGGAGTAGGTCGCCAGGGTCGTCGATCCGGCGGTGACCGTCAGCTTGTCGTACTGGGTGCTGGTGCTTGTCTCCGCGCTGTCGATGTGCAGCCAGAAGGTGAAGCTGGCCTTGCAGCCGCTGGGGATCGTCACCGACTGGGAGAGCGTGTCGGTGTGCGTCGATCCGTAGCCGTCCAGCCAGGCCTTGTAGGAACCACCGTGCGCCGCCTGGCTGCTGGAGTTGGTGATCACGCCGCTGGTGGCGGTCCAGGTGGTGTTGCCCGACTCGAAGCCGGGGTTGCCGAGCAGTTGCGTCGAGGTGCAGGTACCGCCGCCGGAGGAGCTGACGGTCCAGGTGAAGGACGCCGTGCCACTGGCGCCGGTGCTGTCGGTGACCGTGACGGTGGTGCTGTAGGTCCCCGCGGTGGTCGGGGTCCCGGTGATCGCCCCGGTGGAGCCGTTGATCGACAGGCCGGTGGGCAGTCCGGTCGCGGCGTAGGTCAGCGAGCCGCTGTTGGTGCTGCTGGCGGAGATCTGCAGGCTCACCGCGGTGCCGACGGTGGAGGACTGGCTGCCCGGGTTGGTGACGGTCACGCCACTCGTCGGCGGAGTGACATGGGCGCCGACATTGATGCCCGCGAAGGCGTTCGCCACCCCCGCGTACTGGGTGGAGTTGGCGCCGTACAGCGCGGTCGCGGCGTTGAGCGCGGCGGTACGGGCGCCCGCGTAGTTGGTGCTGGACGTCATGTACGTCGTCAGCGCCTTGTACCAGATCTGCAGGGCGGCGGCCCGGCCGATACCCGCGACAGCGACACCGTCGGAGGTCGGGCTGTTGTAGGTGACGCCGTTGATGGTCTTGGTACCGCTGCCCTCGGAGAGCAGATAGAACATGTGGTTCGCCGGGCCCGAGGAGTAGTGGACGTCCAGGTTGCCGATGCCGGAGTACCAGGAGTCGGCGGAGCCGCCGTCCTTGTCGGGCTCGTCCATGTAACGCAGCGGGGTGCCGTCGCCGTTGATGTCGATCTTCTCGCCGACGAGGTAGTCACCGACGTCACTGCTGTTGTTGGCGTAGAACTCCACGCCGGTGCCGAAGATGTCGGAGGTCGCCTCGTTGAGGCCGCCGGACTCACCCGTGTAGTTCAGGTTCGCGGTGTTGGAGGTGACGCCGTGGGTCATCTCGTGGCCGGCCACGTCGAGCGAGGTGAGGGCGTGGGTGCCGCCGCTGCCGTCGCCGTACGTCATGCAGAAGCAGGAGTCGTCCCAGAAGGCGTTGACGTACGCGCTGCTGTAGTGGACACGGGAGTAGGCGGCGACGCCGTCGTTCTTGATGCCGCTGCGCCCGAAGGTGTTCTTGTAGAAGTCCCACGTCACCTGCGCGCCGAAGTGGGCGTCGACGCCGGCGGTCTGGGTGTTGGAGCCGGAGCCGGTGCCCCAGGTGTCGTCGGCGTCGGTCATCAGGGTGCCCGTGCCGGACGTGCCGTTGTTGAGGCTGTACGTCCGGTGGGTGCCGCGTGTGGTGTCGTTCAGCTGGTACGTCGAACCGGACAGCGTGGTGCCGATGGTGACGGTACCGCTGTACTGGCTGTTGCCGGTGCCGGTCTGGATGCCCTGGAACTCGGAGAGCTTCTCGCCGGTGGTCGCGTCGGTGATGACGTGCAGCTGGCTGGGGGTGCCGTCGTCCTGGAAACCACCGATGACCGTTTCCCAGGCGAGCTTGGGCGTGCCGGTGCCCGCCCAGATCACCTTGCGGGCACTGTCGGTGGTGGGCTTCTCGGCGTCCAGGGCCTTCGCGGCCTTCAGCGCCTTGGTCTCCGCGGCCGATTTGGCGAAGGTCGCGGCGGTGGAGGCGACCTTGATGGTGCGCTTGTTGTTGAACGTGCTGCTCACCGTGCCGGTGGCCACGGAGGCCGGCGGGGTGTGCACGACCAGGTCGCCGCCCAGCACCGGCAGGCCGGCGTAAGTGCGCTCGTAGCGTGTGTGGAGGGTGCCGTCCTGGTCCTTGACGACATCCTTGACGACGAGTTTCTCCCTCGCCCCCAGACCGAGGAAGTCGGCGGTCTCCGTGGTCTTCTTCGATGCGCTCTTCAGCAGTGCGGTGTGCTGGACCGGGGTGAGTTCGGCCTCCAGGCCACCGGTGCGCAGCGGACTGGGGTGGGGGGCGGGTTTAGCGGCCGCCGGGACCGTCTGTATGCCAACTGCCAAGAGCGCGGCGGCGGCCGCCAGTGCTCCGGCCGCGGTCGCCGGACGGGGGATTCGTCTCACTCGTACTCCTACTGCTGCGGCCGCGCGTTGTCGGCCGGTGACAGCCCGGGCAGACGGGATGTGCTGCCCGGGACGAGCTGAGCAGTGCGGTGCGGGGCCCCTGGGAGGGCCGTGTGGGGCCCGTGCGACAGGTGGAGGAAGAATGGCAGTTTGACAAAGGCATGTCATGCACACGGAGGGCAATCGAGGGGCGATCGAGGGTTATCCCTCTACGCCGCGCGCACGAGCGGGGTGGAGGGACCGCCCCTGACTCGGATGGCGGAGCCGAGTGGACAGGCAGACGATGGAGTGGAGGGGCTGTGCACGGCCGGACACGACGCCTGGGTCGTCGGCGACGAACAGACCGTGGTGTACGACTTCGCCGGCGGCACGGCGACGGAGTATGCGAAGGCGGCGCGGGAATAACTCCCGTTGCGGGGGCCGTGAGGGTCGGCATCCTTCCCTGGTAGTACGCCCTGGTCCTGTGCCTGCTCCTCAGGGTGAGGGGCGGGCACCTCCGTGAGCACGACGCGCCCGGACACGGCGGCGCGGAAGCTGGACGTACGAGTTCGAGGAGGGTGTCATGAACCGCCAGATCCGCATTCGTCCTAAGCCCCGCCCCAGTGCGGGGCGCGAGGTGAAGATCGACCGGAGGACACCGTCGGGGCGGCTGCTCCCCTACTGAGCCGACGGTGGTCGGCTACCGAGCCGTCCGCGCCGGAGCGGACCATGTCGACGATGCCCGTCCGGCTGTCGGCACCGATCCTCCGGCGCGGCACACGGCGCGCGCGAAGCCGCGGGCCGGGAAAGTATGATCACCCAATGTCTGACATGACCGAGACCACGCCCGGCTGGCTGACCTCCGACGAGCTCGACCAGGCACGGGCACGCATGCCGATCCTGTACGTCGAAGCCGTGCCGGTCCGAGTCGACGACAACGGCGAAGTCACCCTCATCGGGCTACTGCTGCGCATAGGGCCGGACGGAACGGTCAGCCGCGCCCTCGTCTCCGGCCGGGTCCTGCACCACGAACGGGTCCGGGACGCCCTGCTGCGCCACCTGGAAAAGGACCTCGGCCCGGTGGCGCTGCCCCGAATCCCCGCCTCGCTGCAGCCCTTCACCGTCGCCGAGTACTTCCCGACGCATGGGGTCACGGCTTTCCACGACCCCCGCCAGCACGCGGTGTCCCTCGCCTACATCGTCCCGGTGACCGGCGACTGCCGCCCCCGTCAGGACGCCCTCGACCTGGTGTGGTTCAGCCCTGAGGAGGCCTCCTCCGACGTGGTCCTGGGCGAGATGGCGGGCGGGCACGGAGCCCTCCTCAAGCAGGCCCTGGCCCACGTGGGCCGACTGTCCTAACCGGCCCTCGGAGATGACCGGTGCGCGTGCACGCGAGTGTCCGCGCATCTGGCTTGGCTCAGGACTTGGGCTACGCACCGACCGGCGGGGATCAGAAGTACGCGACGGCGCGCGACGGTCGACATCGCCGAGTCCGAAGTGAGGCGGGGAAGGCCCCTGTGAGCTGACCAACCGTCACTCCTTCGCACTCCCAGGGGCGACAGAAGCGGCCCACCTGGGTGATCAGCGGTGGCGGGCCGGAACACCCGCTCATAGCTTCGGCCTATGACCAAACAACAGATGGCCTATCTCGCATGCACCGCGGTCGTCGTGGCGTCGGGACTCGGCGCTGCCGCACCGTCCACCGACCACCTGAGGGTGCACCGGGTAAGCCCCGGCCAATCCATCCAGAAGGCCGTGAACGCCGCGAAACCGGGGGACACCGTTGTCCTCTCCCCCGGCACCTACCGAGAGAGCGTCCGCATCACCGTGCCGGACCTGACCCTGCGTGGTTCGGGCACCCAACCGTCCGTCATCGTCCCTGCCAAGTCCTCCGCCAAGAACACGTGCGCCAAGGCCGGCCACGGCATCTGCGTGACCGGAACCGACAAGAAGCGCGTCGCGCGCGTCACCGTGAGCTCACTGACCATCAGAGGCTTCGCCAAGAACGGCCTGTGGGCGTCCGGAACCGATCGGCTGACCGTCCGGGGCGTGACCTCCGAGAAGAACGGTCAGTGGGGCTTCGCCCAGGAGAGGTCCGTCCGCGGCGCGTTCCGCCAGAACATCGCGCGGTCCAACGGCGACGCCGGGGTGTTCCTGGCCAACACGGTCGACACCGAGGAAGGGGCCCGCGACTCCAAGGGGGCGGTGATCAGTCAGAACCGCCTGCTCGGCAACCGGATCGGCATCACGGTGCGCCGCCTGCGCAACCTGACCGTCGATCACAACGAAGCCACGGGAAACTGCGCCGCGGTGTTCGTCGTGGGCGACGAGTCCAAGCCGCGCGCCGGGAACCTGAACGTGCGCCGGAACTACATCCACGACAACAACAAGTACTGTCCCAAGACCCCCCGGCTGCCCTTCCTGCAGGGCTCGGGGATCGTCCTCACCGGCACCGAGGACACGCTGGTGACGGAGAACGTGGTCGAGGGCAACAAGGGCAAGTCCCCGCTGTCCGGCGGGATCGTGCTGTTCAAGAGCTTCGTCGGTGCCCCCAACCAGCGCAACGAGATCCGCGACAACGTGGTGCTGGGCAACGGCACGGCCGATCTGGCCAACCGGGACACCACCAAGAGCAACACCTTCCACGGCAACTGGTGCCGGGTCTCCGAGCCCGCCGGCATGTGCTGACCGGTCGGCTCCCCGGACCCCTCACACCGCATGACAGCAGAAGCGAGGCAACAGATGACGATCGTTGATCAGACTCCCCCACCGCCCATGCGGCTGCGGGAGCTCGTTTTCGGGGCGGCGTGCGCCGCCGCCGTACGCGCGGCCGCCCGCCTGGGTGTGGCCGACGCCCTGGAGGACACGCCCATGAGCGTGGACGACCTGGCGGCCGCGGTGAAGACCCAGCCGCGGACACTGCGGCGACTGCTGCGCGCACTGTCCTGCCAGGGGGTCTTCACGGAACGCCCGGACGGCACCTTCGCGCACACGGAGATGTCCCGGCTGCTGCGCGAGGACGATCCGCACAGCCTGCGGTACATCGCCCTGTGGTGCACCGAGCCGTGGACGTGGAACGTCTGGCCGAAGCTCGACGAGGCGGTCCGCTCCGGACGTAACGTCTTCGAGGACGTGTACGAGAGGGAGTTCTTCGACTACCTCAACGAAGAGGCTCCCGAGTCGGCGTACGTGTTCAACCGCGCCATGACGACGTCCAGCGAGCAGTCGGCGCGGGACGTGGCGAACCTTCTCGACCTGGGCGGCGTGTCCTCGGTCGCGGACATCGGCGGCGGCCAGGGGCAGGTCGTGGTCAGCCTGCTGGAGAAGCACCCCAAGATGCACGGCACGCTGCTCGATCTGCCGGGCGTGGTGGAGAACGCCGATCCGCGCCTGCGCAGCGGCGGCTCGCTGGCCGGACGGGTGCGTATCGTCGCCGGGGACTGCCGCGAGGACATCCCGGTCCAGGCGGATGTGTACATCATCAAGAACATCCTGGAGTGGGACGACGAAAGCACCCGCAGGGCGCTGGCGAACGTCCGGAAGGCGGCGCGGCCCGGCGCTCGTGTCGTCGTCATCGAGAACCTCGTGGACGACACCCCGTCGATGAAGTTCACGACGGCCATGGACCTGCTGCTGCTGCTCAACGTCGGCGGCGCGAAGCACACCCGGCAGAGCATGGTCGAGCGGCTGACGGACGCCGGTCTGGTCATCGGCGAGGTCCGCCCGGTCAACCCGTATCTGCACGCCTTCGAGTGCACCATCCCCGGCTGAGCCGGAGAAAACGCAAACCCCGAGGCCGCCGGTTCCGCGTCTGTCGCGGAGCCGGCGGCCTCGGGGTTTGTCCGGGCGCTCGCTCAGGAACCGGCGTTCCGGTCCCAGCGGTAGAAGCACTGCGCCATGGCGTCCTTGGGGCTGCGCCACGTCTGCGGGTCGTACGCGCTGACGTACGCCGACAGTTGCTCGCTGACGCTCCGGAACTCGGGGTGCCCGACCACCTTCGCGATGGCGGGTGCGGGGTCCTTGTCGGCTTCGATGAGGTGCAGGTACACGTCACCGAACTGGAAGAGGCTGCGCCGGTTGACGCCGATCAGGTGCGGGAGTTCGCCGCGGTCGGAAGCGGCGAACACGTCGGCGATCGCCGGCGCCGAACCCTGCTCCATACGAGCGACGATCAGGGCGTGGTGCATCGAGTGTCCTTCCTTCCTGAGCCGGCGATCAGCGAGGCATGACGGGCGCGACGCTACGGTCGCGGGCGACCTGCTCGATCTTGTCCCGGATGAGGGCCATCTGTGTGCGGGAGTTGCGGTTGATGTTGTCCGTCATCCAGGCGTCGTCGACCGGAGCGTCGGGCTTCATCGCGAAGTCCTGCACCCAGCGCATGTGGACGCCGTCCGCGGTCTCCTTGTACTCCCACAGGATGTTCATGTGGGCGAAGGGTCCCGTCTCGACGCGGCGGGCCCGGACGGTCCGCCCCTTGCGGTCCGTGATCCGTTCCGAGACCCAGCTCCAGACCTTCCCGGACTCGTCCGGGTGCATGGTCAGGCGGAAGGTCGTCGTGTCGCCTTCGCGGGACAGCACCTCGACGGACGCGTACTCGCTGAAGAGCTGCGGCCAGTTCTCGATGTCGTTGGTCATGTCCCAGACCAGGTCGAGAGGGGCGTCGATGCTGATGCTGTTCTCGGTGTGTCCTGCCACTTTCAGGCTCCAGTCTTGAGGGTGGTGTTGACGAGCTCGAGGAACTCGCGGGGGGTCTTGCAGCGCTCCGCGTCGACGGGGAGCGGCCGGCTGTACCGGTTCTCCAGCTCGCCGACGATGCCGAGCAGGCCGAGCGAGTCGAGGCCGAGGGTGCCGAAGGGGGAGTCCGACGCGTGCTTGAGCTCCTGGGGGTCGACGGTGACTCCGGCTGCCTTCTTCATCAGCTTGGCCAGTTCGTCGACAGTGACTTCGATGATCATGTGTGCTCTCCTTCCCGCCCGGTCCTACCGGGCGGATTCACCACCGCGGCGCACTACCAGCGCCGCGTTGGAACCCATGAGTCCCCTGCTGAGGACCAGGGCCGTGTGCAGCTCGGCGGGGCGAGCGCTGGACATCACCAGATCGAGGTCGTGGCAGATGTCGAACACGTGGGGAGTGGGGGGTACCTGGCCGTTCTCCATCGCGAGCACCGCGGCCGCGGTGTCCAGCACGGGTGCCGCGCAGTAAGCCCGCCCCATTCCGGTCTTGGGAGCCGTCACAGGTACGCGGGTACCGTGCGCCCCCAGGGCGTCGGCGATGGCCAGGGCTTCGGCGCGGTCCGCCTCCGGTACGCCCAGGGCATCGGCGAACACGACGTCGATGTCCTCAGGGGCGCAGCCCGCCTCGTCGAGGGCGCCCCGGATCGCGTGGGCGAGCCCCTCTCTGGACCGGTCCCAGCGGGAGGCGCCGGTGAAGGTGGCGCCGTGGCCGGCCACGATGGCCCGGACGTCCGCTCCGCGGTCGAGGGCGCGGTTCTCGTCCTCGACGACGAGCATGGCGCCGCCCTCCGCGGGTGCGAATCCGCACGCTTCCTTGGTGAAGGGCCGGTAGGCGTGATCGGGCTCCTCGACGGTGCTGAGCTCGGGGTATCCGAGCTGGCAGACCATCGAGTACGGGGCGAGGGGTGCCTCCGCGGAACCGGCGACCACGACGCCGGTGCCACGCCGTACCCCCCGGGCGGCGTGCGCGATGGAGTCCAGGCCGCCGGCCTCGTCGCTGGCGACCACCCCGCACGGCCCCTTGAAGCCGCTCCGAATGGAGATCTGGCCGGTGCTCGCGGCGTAGAACCAGGCGATGGACTGGTACGGGCCGACGTATCGGGAACCCTGCCCCCACAGCTTCTGCAGTTCCCGCTGGCCGAACTCGCCGCCTCCGGACCCGGCCGCGGTGACCACGCCGATGTCGTACGGCTGAGCGGGGTCACCGCTGCCGAGGCCGGCATCTTCGAGGGCGAGGGCGGCCGCGGCCATGGCGAAGTGGCTGAACCGGTCGGTCTGGACCAGGAAGCGTTCCTCGATGAGGGCCGCGGCGTCGAAGGCCCGGACCTCGCCCGCGATGCGAAGCGGCAGGTGCTCGCAACCTTCGCGGGTGATCCGGTCCAGAACGCCGAGGCCTTCCTTGATGGACTTCCAGTACGCGTCGGCGCGCAATCCGTTGGGCGCGATCACACCGATCCCGGTGATGGCCGCGCGCCGGGGGCGCTGATTGCTCATCGTGTCCTCCCACCCGGCCTGGTCAGAAGCACCGCGGACTGAAAACCACCGAATCCGCTGCCGACGGAGAGCACGTTCTTCAGCTTCCGCGAGCGTGCGGTGCGCGGCACGTAGTCCAGGTCGCACTCGGGGTCGGGTGTCTCGTAGTTCGCCGTCGGCGGTACCACTTGGTGCGTCAGAGCGAGGACGCAGGCGACGACCTCGATCGCGCCGATCGCGCCGAGCGAATGCCCCACCATGGATTTGATGGAGCTCATGGGTGTGTCGTAGGCATGGGCGCCCAGGGACCGCTTCACCGCTGCGGTCTCGTGCCGGTCGTTCTGTCGGGTGCCCGAGCCGTGCGCGTTGACGTAGTCGATCAGCGAGGGGTCGAGGCGGGCCTGGTCGAGCGTGGTGTCGATCGCCCGGGCCATCTCCAGCCCTTCACCGGTGAGACCGGTCATGTGGTAGGCGTTGCCGTAGGTGGCGTAGCCGCTGATCTCGCAGTACACGTGCGCCCCACGGGCACGGGCGTGCTCGTACTCCTCCAGGACGAGCACCGCGCCACCCTCGCCCATGACGAAGCCGTTGCGGTGAGCGTCGAAGGGCTTGGAGGCATGCTCGGGGTCGTCGTTGTTGGGCGACGTCGCCTTGATGGCGTCGAAGCAGGCCATGGTGATCGGTGATATCGGCGAGTCCGACGCCCCGGCGATGCAGACGTCGGCCCTGCCCTCTTCGATGGTGTGGAAGGCGTAGCCGACCGCGTCGAGGCCGGAGGTGCAGCCGGTGGAGACGGTCTGTACCGGGCCCTGGGCGCCGAACTGCTCGGCGACCACCGAGGCGAGCGTGCTGGGCGAGAACGCCAGGTGCAGTTGGGGTTCGGCGGCGCGGTGGTCCACGTCCCAGCGCCGCCCTCCTTCGCTGACCAGGACGTAGTCGTGTTCCAGGCGGGTGGTGCCGCCGACGGCGCTGCCCAGGGAGACTCCGATCCGCCAGGGGTCCTCCCGGCCGGTGTCGAGTCCTGAGTCGCGTACGGCCTCCGCGGCGGCAACCACGGCGAACTGTATGTACCGGTCGGCGTGGTCACGCAGCTCCGGGTCCAGGCCGTGCGCGACAGGGTCGAAGTCGCATTCGGCGGCTATGCGCGAGCGCAGACCCGCCGGATCGAACAGCGTGATGCCACGGGTCGCGGTACGGCCGTTGGTGAGGAGGTCCCAGAACGCCGTCGCCCCGGTGCCGCCCGGAGCGACCACACCGATGCCGGTGACGGCCACCCGCCGGGTCACTTTATGGCCCCACTTCGCTCGGACGGCTGTCCGTGGTCCGGCGCGGACAGGTCAGTCCCGGCGATGGCGAACTCGGGGCTGGGCGCGGTGCCGTCGGTCACCTCCGTGTCGACGTGGCCGAGGCTCGGACGCGGAGCGAGCGGGCCCAGGTGGAAGACCATGCGCGCTTCCTTACGGCCGACGTTGCGGAAGCGGTGGCGCATGTTGATCGGGATCAGGAGACCCTGATCGGGCTTGAGCGCATGCGTCTCGCCGTCCAGGTCCACTTCGAGCGCGCCGTTGACGACGTACACGAACTCCTCGGAGTACGGGTGGTAGTGCTCGCCGATGCGCTCGCCGGGCTGGACGATGGCCAGGCCCATGAAGCCGCTGGTGGAGCCGCACGTTGCGGGCGTGAGCATGGCCCGGATGTCGCCCCCGCGTCTGCGGTTGGGTTCCGTTTCGCTCAGGTCCACGATGCGTGGATGCTGCTTGATCATGGTTGACACCTCCGGGTGTGGCAGTGACGTCCGGGTGGAACGGACCGGACTCGGGCTGCGGTAGTCCGTCAGGAATCCGCCGAGCTGCGGTCGGTGATCGGCATCATGTCGGCGTGCGACAGGAGGCGGTTGACGTTGCGTTCCGTCCCCAGGGAGCCCTCGACACCGATCGCGGCACCGTCGAGGAGGCGCTCCAGCTCCGCGCTCTTCTTGGCGCCCTTGAGACCGAGGGAGGCGACAGGGTCGCTGTCGAGCTCGCCCTCGATGTCGATGAGGCGCACCACGATGTCGTCGCGCTGGAAGACGGTGCTGCTGTGCACCGGGCTCTTCGGGTCGTCGGCCGCGGCCTCGTCCTGGTGGGCGAGCAACCGGGCCAGCTCCATTCCCGAGCCACGCTTGGCCGGGTAGTACAGCGCGTGCCGCCGCAGGTCGGCGGGTGCCTTGCGGCCGGACACCACATGGTGCACGGCCGGCAGCGCGGCCCGGGTGAAGAAGACCCGCGCCGAGTCGGGGTCGGTCAGGTCCCGGTCCTGTTCCAGATACGGGTTGATGGCCTCCTCGACCGCCCGCACCTCGGGCTGGCGCGCCACGTGGCGCAGTGCCGCGAGGAGGTCGCCCTCCACTTCCACGGCCCGCACGACGCGGTTGCCGTGCATGAACAGCGAGGTGCGACGCAGCCGCGTGGTGTCGTCGACCTGGGCCTGGGGCGAGCTGTACCCGGCCAGGATCTCGGCGACCTTCGATTCGGAGCCCGGCTTGACGGTGAAGGTGAGGGCGTGGCGTGCCACACCGTCGCCCACGCGGGCCTCCACCTGCATGCCCGCCTTGGCCGCCTTCGGGCCGCGCGGCTGGTTGGGGCTGGTCTCCCGAAGGATGCTGTAGCGCATCGACCGGGTGTCCCGGACGCAGCTGTGCATCGGCCTGACCGTCTCGACGTGCTCTTCGCTGTTCACCCATGCGAGGAACGGCGGGGCGCTCTCCCACTCGCTGGTGATGAGCCACTGCGAGGGGTTCTCGATGGACTGGCAGAGCTGGTCACTGATGTGACCGGGAACGGACGCGACCTGGTTGCACATGAGTTCGTACGCGTCGAGGAATTGCTGCTGGGCCCCTTCGTACAGATCGAGCAGCAGGATCACCCGCAGCCTGGAGCCGTCGAAAGCCGATTGCGATATGCGTCCCGTGCTGGTCATTCGGAACACCTCTCCTCTTTTTCACGGAAGGTCAGGAACGACCGCGGTATCCGAAAGGCCGGGGTCGCCATGAGCCGATCGTTGACGGGAGCCCCGATGAGCGCGAGCCCCACGGGGCGGACGAGTGAACCGCGGGCCATCCGGGTGCCCCGAGCGCGCGAACCGGTCCTCACAGGGCATGGAAACTGCATCCCCATCCCTGACTCACCTCGCAGGTGACCCTGGAGGCATTCAATGAACCGATTGAAAGAGGCCGGCGAGGTCGGTCACCACACGCCGGTCCTCATCGTCGGCGGCTCTTTGGTGGGCCTGTCCACCTCGCTGTTCCTGGGGCGTCTCGGCGTGCCTCACACGCTCGTCGAGCGCCACTCAGGCACCTCGATCCATCCACGTGGGCGCGGGAACAACGTGCGCACGATGGAGTTGTTCCGGGTGGCCGGGGTGCAGCGGCGCATCGAGGAAGCCGCCTCGGTGCTGGCGGACAATCACGGCATCATGCAGACGCCGACCCTGGTGGGCGATGCGGGTGAGTGGCTGTTCAAGGAGATCGACCCCGGCGGCGGGCTCGCGCGTTTCAGCCCCGGCGGGTGGTGTCTGTGCAGCCAGAACGACCTGGAGCCGGTGTTGTTGAAGAGCGCTCGGGAGCTGTGCGGAGATCTGCGGTACTCCACGGAGCTGATGTCGTTCGAGCAGGACGCCGAGGGGGTTACCGCGCGGGTCAAGAGTCGTGACACCGGCGAGCACACCACCATCCGGGCGGACTACCTGGTCGCGGCGGACGGTCCACGCAGCCCCATCCGCGAGCAGCTCGGCATCAAGCAGAGCGGGCCGGGCGACCTGTTCCACAACGTGAGCGTCACCTTCACCTCCCACGGCCTCGCGGAGGTCGTCGGTGACCGGCGCTTCATCGTCTGCTATCTCACCAATCCGGAGGCCGACGGGGCCCTGCTGCCGGTCGACAACCGGGAGCACTGGGTGTTCCACGCTCCCTGGCACCCCGAACACGGCGAGACCTTGGAGGAGTTCACCGACGAGCGGTGCGCGGACCATATCCGGCGGGCCGTCGGGGTGCCGGACCTCGATGTGCGGATCACCGGTCGAGCTGCCTGGCACGCCGCCGAGAGGGTCGCCGAACGGTACGCGGACGGGCGGGTGTTCCTCGCCGGCGACTCCGCCCACGAGATGTCCCCCACCGGGGCGTTCGGCTCCAACACCGGTATCCAGGACGCGCACAACCTCGCCTGGAAGCTGGCCGCCGTGCTGAACGGCTGGGCCGGCACCGGTCTGCTGAAGTCCTACGACATGGAGCGCCGGCCGGTCGCGGAGGCGACGAGCGCCCGCGCCTCGTCGCGTTCGGTCGAGCACAGCCACCCCGGGTACACCCCCGATCCTGGAGTCGGCGGCCCCGGCGGCACCGGTGGCCCGGGCGGTCCCGGCGGCAAGAAGGGCGGCATCCTCAACGTGGCGCTGGGCTACGGCTATCCGCGCGGCGCCGTCCTGGGGGCCGATCCGGCGATGCCCGTCGTGCCCGAGGGCATGCGGATGACGGGTGAGCCCGGGAGCCGGGCGCCGCACATGTGGCTGGACCGCTCCGGCACCCGCATCTCCACCCTGGACCTGTACGAGCGTTCCCTGGTGCTCCTGAGCTCCGCGGGCGGCGCCGGCGAGTGGCACGCCGCTGCGGCGGGCGTCGCGAAGCAACTGTCCGTGCCGCTCGACTCGTACCGGATCGGCAGTGGGCCCGACGCGGAGCTGTCCCCCGCGAGCGACCAGAACTGGGCAAAGGTGCACGGCGTCAGCGCCGACGGTGCGGTGCTGGTGCGCCCCGACGGGTTCGTCGCGTGGAGGTCGGAAGGACCGTCGGCGGACCCGAGAACGGCGTTGCGGGAGGCTCTCGCGGCGGTCCTGGACCGGGGCTGACCTTCCCGCGACTCACCATCGCCGGTCGCCGCCGTCCACCCCGATGAGGGCTCCACTGTGGACACGCGGCGACCGGCCGCTGTGCCGATGGGCGTCCGGATGAGCACATCACCACGTTCGCCACTCTCCTCACCGCCAACCACTCCCGTGCCCAGGCTCATCGAGCGGCAGGAATGGATATACGGCGGCCTCGACGTCTTCCGCGGCGTCGGCGCCCGCGTTCAGTGCAGGTCGGCCCGCGCGGGGCTGTCGTCGAGGAAGCCGCCGGACTGGTGCTGCCACAGCTTCGCGTAGGCGCCGTCCGACGCGAGCAGTTCCTGGTGCGTGCCCTGTTCGACGATCCGTCCGCGGTCGAGGACGACGAGCTGATCCATGGTGGCGACCGTGCTCAGCCTGTGCGCCACGACGAGCGCCGTCCGCTCCTCCATGAGCCGCCACAGAGCCTCCTGGACGAGGATCTCGCTCTCGGAGTCCAGGGCGCTGGTCGCCTCGTCGAGCAGCAGGATCGGCGCGTCGCGCAGGATCGCCCGGGCGAGGGCGACCCGCTGGCGCTGTCCGCCGGACAGCTTGACACCGCGCTCTCCCACCATCGTGTCGAAGCCGTCCGGCAGCGCGGCGGCGAACTCCGTGACGTGCGCCGCCTCGGCCGCGCGGCGGATCTCGGCGTCGGTGGCGTCCGGCCGGGCGAACGCGATGTTGTCGCGCAGCGTTCGGTGGAACATCGCCGGGTCCTGCGGCACGTAGGCGATCAGGCTGCGCAGGTCGGCCTGGCGCAGCCTGCTGATGTCCTGACCCCCGATCAGGATCCGGCCGGCGTCGATGTCCGTCATCCGCAGCAGCAGCCGGGAGAGCGTGGTCTTGCCCCCGCCGGACCGGCCGACAAGACCGATCTTCGCCCCACTGGGCACGGCCAGTTCGAGGCCCTCGAAGAGCGGATCCGCGCCCGCGTGGGCGAAGGTCACCTGCTCGAAGCGGACGTCGGCGGCCCCTGGCAGCAGCGGCTCCGGCGACGCCGGGTCGAGCACGGTCGGCGGCGTGAGCAGCAGTTCGGTGAACTGCGCGGCCTCCGTCATCGAGCTCTCCAGGCGGCGGTAGATCTGATTGAACTCGAACATGATCCGCGTCGCGTTGGTGTAGTACGTGAAGGCCACCACGACCTCCTCCACGCCGTTGCCGCCCCCACCGAGCGCGACCGCGAGCAGCAGGCCCAGCGCGTTGGTCAGCACGGACATCGGTGCGACCAGCGTGTCGATGCGCAGGTTGCCGTAGTCCCACGACCTCAGAGTGAGCCGTCGCGACTGCGCCACCCGGGACCGGTGCTCTGCGGCCTCGCGTTCCTCGGCGGCGAACGCCCTGACGGTGTCCATGTTCATCAGGCTGTCGGCGACATGGCCCGACACCCGGGCGATTGCCTCCTCGCGCTGGTCGACGAGCGCCTGGCGGCGACGGATCAGGGGCACCACGCACAGCGCCGTCAGTGCAATCATCGCCAAGAGCCCGACAACGAGCAGCGGTTCGTAGAGCCACAGCACCACCGACCCGAACGCCAGCGGCACGAAGCTGCCCACGACGGAGAACGTCAGCGTGTCGACGACCTCCTCGAAGCGGGAGGCGAAGCTCAGGACCCGCTTGGTCAGCGACCCGGCGAAGTTGTCGTGGAAGAACGCGGCGTCCTTGGCGAACAGCTCGTCCATGCCGATCACGTACAGGTGCTCGATGCCGCGGGCGTCAAGGCGGTTCAGGCAGTGCAGGCCGATGCGCCACAGTATCTCCGCGAGCAGCAGGACGCCGGCAAAGCCGAAGACGTAGGGCAGCGCCGCCCCGACGGCAATACCGGTGTCGCCGGCGATGCGGCCGACGAGCTTGGCGACGACCAGCGGCGCGATGTAGTTGATGCCGATGTTGCCCAGCGCCGGCAGCAGCATCGCGGGCGCCGTCAGCCGCCGGAGCCGGGCCATCTCCCGTCCGTAATAACGAAGTGCGAGAAGCACCGGGCCCTTGCCCGGCGGCACCTCGCGCGATTCAGGCGATCCCATCCCCACCCCGTGTTGTCGTACGGCAGCCCCCACGTGCTTCTGTGGTGAGATGCTGTTGCCTCAATGGCCGTGCGGAGCTTTGGTTCGAGTGCCCTCGCTCGAGTCGCCCTCCGACAGTCGGGGCACGACGACGGAGCCCCCGCAGCTCGCGGCGATCCCCACGTGCGAGTACGGACAGGCCAGGAATCGCAGTGTCCCGCGACGGCGCTCGCCGAGTCCAAGCGTTTTCCCAGCGGCATGTCCGCCGGAGCCCCGGGCAGGATGCACAAGGCCTCGACCAGGCCGTTTGACCGGCAGGCCCCACCACGACCCGACTTCGCGCCGAGTCCGCACGAAATATTGATGTACCCTACATGCATATGAGTGCTCTTCGGTCGCCGGCCGGTGAGAGATCCCACGAGAGGGCCGGGTACAAGGACCGTGGCAGACGCCGGACAGACGGGCACCGACCGGGCGGGGCAGCCTCCCCGGATCCCGGCGACCAGAACCCTCGCGGAGGCCCTCTGGTTTCCCGCGGCCCTCTTCCTGGGGTTCCTGTTCTGCTTCGCCCCCGCGCTGCACGCTCCCGAGCCGCACCACGCGAAGGTGGTGGTCGCCGGCCCGGCCGCGGCACGCCAAGTGGACTCCGCCCTGCAGCTACAGCACCCCGGTGGATTCGACGTCTCCGCCGTATCCGGTGCCGGGGAGGCCCGCCGGGCCGTACTCGACCGGACGGCCGTGGCCGGCTTCGCCGGAGGTGACCGCCCCGTGCTCTACGTGGCCAAAGCCAACGGGATGTCGCTGGAACAAGCTCTGACGAAAGCCTTCACCGAGGTCGCCGATCAGCATGACCGGAAGCTCGCCATCCGGGACGTGGCACCCACCGTGAGCCAGGACCTGATGGGGACGACCCTCGTCTACTTCGGCATCGCATGGAGCGTGCCCGGCTACATCCTCGCCACCACACTGCTGCGTGCGGTGGCCTTCGACCGCCGAAGGAAACTGCTGTCCATCGCGGGCGTCTCCGCCCTGTTCAGCGTCGTCGGTTTCCTCGTCGGCGCGGGACTCGGCTACCTCCCCCACGACCCCGCGGCCATGGTCGTGGCCTTCCTGCTCACCGCGGCGGTGGCCACGTTCGCCTCCGGTCTCGCCCCGTTCACGCGGCAGTTCTTCCCCGCCGTGGGAATGACCCTGTTCATCGTGCTGTCCATCCCCACCAGCGGCGGCGTGGCGCCTGCCCCGATGCTGCCGACATTCTTCCAGTACGTCCACGCCGTCATGCCCCTCGCCAACGCCGTGGACGCCCTGCGCGGAGTGCTCTACTTCGACGGCGCCGGGCTGCTCAAGCCCGTCCTCGTCCTGTGTGCGTGGATCGCGGCCGGCGCCGCCCTGCTGGGCCTGGACGCCTGGGCGCATCGCCGCAGGGCGGCCCGGAGGGACGCGGAGACCAAGGAGGACGTGGAGGAGCCGCCCGTGGACGACCCGTCCCTCGAGGCACCGACACCCACCGCGCTCCCCGTCCACCGCCACCACATCGGTGAACCGGTGCCCGACCTGGTGGGCACAGTCCGCGACTCCGGACAGCGGCCCCTGCGTCACGCAGCGGTGACCGTCCTGGATCCGAGCGGTCGCCAGTTGGTCTCCACGTCGACGAACGCGCACGGCGACTACGCCGTGACCGGCCTGCCCGAGGGCTACCTCAGCGTGGTCGTCACGTCCTCGGGCCGACAGCCCGTGGTGCACCAGTTGCTACTGCACTCCGGTGAGGTCGTCCGCGCCGACTTCGCCCTGCACGACCGACACCACTCGTCGCGTGAGGCGCGTGAGGCAATCGCCCGGTAGACGTGCCGCACGGGCACACCCTCAGGCCGGAGCCCTCGTGATCGCCTCCGGCCGGACCGGTCCCGCGTGTCCGGTCCGCGCCCGTCGCGGCGCGTTCGCGCAGGGGCGGGACGAGGAACGCGGCGAGGTCGGCGGTGACGACCTCGCACTCGGGGTCGAATGATGTGGCGTTGTCCCAACCGCTCTCGTTGCCGCGCTGGTAGGGGGCAGAGCAGCACCCGAGGGCGTCGCCGCGCTGGAGACGGCCCTCACGCCGGGAGCGCGGCGCCCCCGTCCGCCTCGCCTTCGAAGCGGTTGTTAGCCTCGGTGGTGTGATCGGTTTCGCCATACCCGGCCTGAGTGCGCGTTGAGCGTCGTCGACTCCTTCCCGCTCGGTGCCGCGACCACGCTTGCCGAACTCGCCCGGGATCCGCATCCGCGACTGGCGCTGCTCCGTGCGCAGGAACCCGTGTCCTGGTTGCCCGAGCTCGATGGCTGGTTGGTGACCCGTCGCGACCTCGCGCTGAGCGTGATGCGGGACGCGGCGACCTTCACCGTCGACGACCCCCGGTTCTCCACCGCGCAGGTCGTCGGCCCGAGCATGCTGTCCCTGGACGGTGACCAGCACACCCGCCACCGCGAGCCCTTCACCGCTCCCTTCCGGCCGCGGGCGGTGCGTGAGGGCTTCGCCTCGTTCATCGAGCGGGAGACCGACCGGCTCATCACCGCACTGCGGCCGGCGGGCGCCGTCGAACTGCGACGTGCCTTCGCCGGCCCGCTCGCGGTCGCCGTCGTGACCCAGGCACTGGGGCTGGTCGGCACCACGCCGCGCACGGTGCTCTCCTGGTACGACGCCATCGTGCAGTCGGTTTCGGACATCACCGCGGGACATGCGGCGGAGCCCGCCGGCGCGGCGGCGTACGCCCAACTACGGACCGCCGTGGAAGCCACCGTGACCGACCGGGAAGCTGCCTCGCTCCTCGTCTCGGCCGCCGGGCAGCTGACAGCGCCCGAGGTGGCGTCCAATGCCGCGGTGCTGATGTTCGGAGGCATCGAGACCACCGAGGCGATGATCACCAACGCGCTGCTGCATCTGCTGCAACGCCCCGACCAACTCGCCCTGGTCCAGGCCGACCCAGATCTGCTGGATGGCGCCATCGAGGAATCACTGCGCCTCGAACCTGGCGCGGCAGTCGTGGACCGGTACGCCACCCGTGACACCGTCCTCGGCCCGGCCACGATCCGCCGGGGTGACCTGGTCACCGTCTCCCTGACGGGCGCCAACCGGGACCCTGCCGTCTTCCCCGACCCCGACCGGTTCGACGTCCGCCGCGAGAACGCACGTCTCCAACTGGCCTTCGCACACGGCCCGCACTACTGCCTCGCCGCGCACCTGGCCCGCCTTGAAACCCGCATCGCCCTCGATGCCCTGCTCGAGCGCCTCCCCGCCCTGCGCCTGGACCCGGACCGCCCCACCGCACCGTACGGTCTGGTCTTCCGCAAGCCCCTCACCCTGCACGTGCTGTGGGACATCCCTGCCTGACCGGCCACCGGTGTGCGAGCACCGGGCCTGATGTCAAAGGACAACCCAGCTGCGAGTCATCGATATCGCCGAACGCCCCAGCGCCCGGAAACAAGGATGCTGAGGCGTCCGCAACCAGGCTTGGCAGGGCTCGTGCTCCTCAGTGAGGGGGTCGGTCGCCGCCGATGCGCAAGGGACGAAGGTCGGCGCCGACCGGTGCCGGTGCCGAAGGAGGAAGATGCATGCAGGGTGAACCCATAGCCGGACGGCGCTCGAGGATCTACACGTTGTGGCTCTTTGGCCCCGCATCAGGGATGGCAGCCGTCTGGCTCGCCCTCTATGAGCGCGCGCCCGCCGCGGTTCCGTCGCCCCAGTTCTACATCCTGTGTCGAACCCCAGGATCCCTGAAGGCGCTCTCCTTGGCTTCGGTCCTGTTCATCGTCACCGCCGCGGCCGTGTCCGTCACCGGAACGGTCTGGGCCGTCAGAACACCCTCCCGCCGTCCCCTGCGTCCGATGCTTCACCTGGCCGTGGCACTCATTCTCCTCGTGGGAGCGGACAGCATGGACTACCTCGGAAGCGGCATCGCCTACCGCGCGGCGGTACACAACGGCTCGAACATCGCCACCTGCGAAGGTGCCTACCATGTCACCCCAGGCTGGTTCTTCTTCCTCACTCCGGAAGACCGCGGGCAGTGGCCCCACCACGCAGTCGAGCCAAGGTGATCCATTTGCCGGTCGCTTCAAGCATGCGAGTGCGTCACCGGGTGACGTCCGATGCTCACTTGCCTGAGGGTAAATGCGTGGACACCGCCTCGCCGTGCCGGGCAAAGTGGCTGCTCGTGACGAGCAGCGAGCTGTGGACCCGTGCGACCGCCGACCGCTACGACGCCGAGGAGAGCGAGATGTCCTCGGCTGCTGTTCTGGGACCCACTCTCGACTTCCTCGCCGAACTCGCAGGCGACGGCCGGGCGCTGGAGTTCGCCATCGGAACCGGACGGGTGGGCGTCCCACTCCGGGAACGCGGCGTGCCAGTAGCGGGCATCGAACTGTCCGAACACATGGCAGCGGTCCTGCGGTTCAAGATCGACGAGGACACGCTCCCGGTCACCCTCGGGGACATGGCCACGACCGTCGTCCCCGGTAAGTTCACCCTGGTCTACCTCGTCTACAACACCATCACGAACCTGCTCACGCAGGACGAGCAGGTCGAGTGCTTCCGCAACGCCGCGCGCCACCTGACGCCTGGCGGCCGATTCGTCATCGAGCTGGGCGTGCCGCCGCTGCGGTTCCTGCCGCCCGGGCAGGTCGCGGTGCCGTTCGACGTCTCCGAGCGACATCTCGGCTTCGACACCTTCGACCTGGTCGAGCAGATTCTCGTGTCGCACCACCTCACCCGCGACGGCGACGACGGCCGCTACCGTCGCGGGCACTCCCGGCACCGGTACGCGTGGCCGGCGGAGCTCGACCTGATGGCCCGGATCGCGGGGCTCGAGCTGGAACAGCGCGTCGCGGACTGGGACGGCGCACCGTTCACCCAGGACTCCGCGAAGCACATCTCCGTGTGGCGCAAGCCGGCCTGAGACGGCCCCTTCCACCCTCCTGAGCCATGTTGCCAAGTCGTCGGGCCTGCCCCTACGACGCGTCGCCCCGCACCCTCGCACCTGATGCGGCCGGACATCGGCCCTGCAGCCGTGGCCGAACGAGGGCTACCCGAGGAACGACAGGGTGGAGAGAACGACCTGCGACCGCCCGGAACCTCGTGGTCCCCGACCGGCCGCCCCGTACGCGCCGTACGCGCCGTACCTGAACGACATCACCGGCTGCCCCCCGGGCCTCGCCCCCGCTGCCGCGCTTCCGCCGAGCCGTTGAGCCCTCCAGGCCCCTTCGCGACTGCCAACGTGACGACACAGCCGCGCCGTTGCCCCGACGCCCTGAACGTTCCCTCTCCTTTTCCACTGGCACCACACATCTTTTGATGAATCATCAGAAAGTTCCAGAGATTCGTACCGAACCTCTGGACAGTCCCCCACGCGGCGCCCTAATCTCTCGGCCCATCGAGACATGTGTTTCGTCCCGGTAACACCGCAGCCGATCGGCATTCCCTCGAACGCTCTTCTCCTCACGAGTCTTTCCACGTCTCTCCCCCCATGGCCGGGCCACCGCCCGTCACGAGGCACCGCGCGATCGCTGTCACAGCGGTCGTCGCTCACGCACCGTTTCAGCACCCCGTCGAAGTACGGGGAAACCGGCCGGGTCACCGACTCTGCCGTGACCGCAGCGGAAGGGAAGCGACATGAAGATTCTTACGTTCATCGCCACGGCCTCACTGGTGGCATCCGGGAGCCTGGTGGCTTTCTCCGGCTCCGCCCAGGCCGCGCTCTACACCACCTGTGTCGGTGACGGCGGGGCCGTGACCGTCAGCAACGACCTGGTCGTACCGGCCGGGAAGTCCTGCACCCTCACCGGCACGAGAGTCAAGGGCACAGTGACGGTCGAGGCCGGAGCCGACCTCGTGGCAACGGGCGCCACCTTCAACAGCGCGGTCACCGTCGAAGAGAACGCCTATCTCGACCTCACCGACACCACCGTCAAGGGCGCGCTGACCACCCATTCCGCTTTCGGCGCGCACCTGGAGAAGAGCAACCTCAAGGGGGTCGATGCCACCGAGGGATTCGTCTACGCGGTCGACTCGACGCTCGGCGGGAACGTCAGCACCGAGGCCGGCGAGCTGTATGTCTCCGGCAGCACCCTCAACGGCTCGCTGACGGGTGACGGCAACCAGTACAGCGACGTGTACGACACCACCGTCAAGGGCGCGCTCACCGTCAACGGGAACACCCTCGGCGGCGTGTTCTGCGCCAGCGAGGTATACGGCGCGGCGAAGTACTCGGGCAACGCCGACAACCTCCAGCTCGGCGGCGAGGGCCTGCTCGGATCCTGCGCCGGCGCCTCGTACTTCGGCGGCAACCTGGCGGTCACCGACAACACCGCGAAGGCCGTACTCGACAACGCGATCGTGCGCGGCGGGCTCACCGCGACCGGCAACGACCCCGTCCTGGTCGTGGGCGAGTTGGCGCGCATCCGTGGCGCCGTCACCGGAGAGACCGCCGCCGCCGGCGCGTCCTCCTCCCGCTCGGCCAAGGAGGCGGCGCCGCAGGACCGTGGTGCCGACCTCGCCGAGAAGGCCGCCGCCCGCGCCGCGGCGGCACGGGCAGACGCCCACGAGGCGGGCAAGTCCCGCCTCTGACGCCGAGCGGCGCAGCCAGCGACACGCGCGGCGACACCGGCGAGTGACGGCGTCCGACCCCGTCGCCGTACCTCCGCACCGCGCGGCGGTTCCCTTCCCGTCGCCGACCGACCACCCACCCGCGCTCGTTCCGTCGTGTTCCGGAGTCCGTGGATCCGCCGTCGCGGCGCGCACCGCCGAGCAGCAGCCCGGCCGCGCGCCCCGATCCGCACCTTCTTCTCCTCATTTCCCAGGAGTGACCGTGAGTCATATTCACAAGTCCTTCGACCGCAGAGACTTCCTGCGCGCCACCGCCGGCACCACCGTGGCCATCGCCGCCGCCTCCGTCACCGGGGCCGCCGCAACCTCCGCCGCCGCCGCGCCGAGCAGTCTGTCCATCCCCAAGGACCGCATCGGCATCCAGCTCTACAGCATCCGCGACAAGGTCAGTGCGCTCGGCTTCGCTGTCGTCCTCCCCGAACTGGCCCGGATCGGCTACAAGGAGATCGAGTTCGCCGGATACACCCAGTCCACGTCCATCCTGGGCCGGCAGATCACTCTCCCGGAGATCCGCAAGGTGCTCGACGACCACGGACTGCGCGCCGTCGGCAGCCACGTCGGCATCGGTAATCTGCGCACCAACCTCCAGGCCGAGCTGGACGCCGCGCAGATCCTCGGGATGCCGCACGTGGGCACCGCCAACGCGCCCTCGAACGTCAACACCGTCGCGGGGTACCGCGCCGCCGCCGACGAGTTCAACGTCTGGGGGGCCGCGGCGACCGCGCGTGGCCTGAAGCTCTACCAGCACAACCACGCGGGCGAGTTCGCGTTCGCCACCGACCAGCCGTCGGTCCGGCTGTACGACGTGTTCCTCAAGAACACCGACCCGCGCCATGTCTATCTGGAGCTGGACGTCTACTGGGCGTACGTGGGCCAGTACCGCTGGCCCGGATTCGACCCCGCCGCGTACGTGCGCAACCAGCCCTACCGCTATCCGCTGTTCCACATGAAGGACGGCGACGCCAACGCGGCGAACGCCAACGGCTTCGACATAGTCGAGTTCGGTGCCGGTGACCTTCCGTACGAGAGGTTCGTCCGCGACATCGGGCCGCGCGCCTCGCACGTCGGCATCTGGGAGCAGGACACCGCGCCCAACGCCCAGCCCAATCCGCCGGGTTCGCTCGGCGCGGCGCAGCGCAGCTTCACGGCGCTCAAGGGACTCCTCGACTGAAAGAGCCCCAGAACAAGAGAGGCACCTCCGCGCGGGGGCGCCTCCGTGTCCGCTCCTTACCGCCAGCGATCGAGGAGACATCACCGTGCACCGCACCTTGAGACGCCTGATCACGGGGGTCCTGCTCGTGGCACTGCCCGCGCTGGGCGGTGTGGCCCTCGCGCCCGCCGCCCAGGCGCACCCGGGCCATGAACACGCCCTGGACTGGTCGAACTACGAGAAAGTCACTCTGACGAAGGACACCGGCGAGCCGATCGACCTCGCCGTACTGCCCGACAACCGCGTCCTGCACACCGCCCGCAACGGCGACGTACGGCTCACCGACCCCGGCACCGGTGTCACGAAGGTCGTCAACCACGTCGACGTGTACCAGAACTCCGAGATGGGGTTGCAGACCGTCACGCTCGACCCGGACTTCGCCACCAACAAGTGGGTCTACCTGTACTACTCGCCGCCGCTGAACACCCCGGCCGGCTCCGCCCCGCTCCAACTGCCCGCCGGGCAGAACGACTCGTACTGGAAGCAGTGGGAGGGGTACGACACCCTGACCCGCTTCAAGTGGACCGGCGACAAGCTCGACCTCTCCACCGCGCAGGAGATCATCCGGGTCGACACCAACCGCGGCCAGTGCTGCCACGTCGCCGGTGACGTGGACTTCGATGGGAAGGGGAACCTTTACCTCGCGACCGGCGGCAACACCCCGGCGTCGGGTCCGAACGTCAACGGCTACACGCCGATCAACGACGCGGCCGGCTACAACCCGGGGCTCGACGAGCGCCGCGGCTCGGGCAACACCAACGACCTGCGGGGCAAGATCCTGCGGATCGACGTCCAGGAGGACGGCAGTTACACCATCCCGGAGGGGAACCTCTTCGAGCCAGGCACGGCCAAGACCCGTCCCGAGATCTTCGTGATGGGCCTGCGCAATCCCTTCCGGCTGGCGGTGGACCGCGAGACCGACGCCGTGATGTGGGGCGACTACGGCCCCGACGCCGGCACCGCCGACCCGAACCGCGGGCCGATGGGATACGTCGAGTGGCAGACCACGACCAAGGCCATGAACAGTGGCTGGCCGTACTGCACGGGTGACAACAGCAAGCCCTACCGGGACTTCGACTTCGCCACCCTCACGCCCGGCCCCGCCTTCGACTGCGCGGCGCCGGTCAACGACTCCCGCTGGAACACCGGCCTGACCGAGCTGCCCGCGTCGGTGCCGGCCACGCTCTGGTACGGCGACCGGGACACCGACCAGCCGTGGCCCGAGCTGACCGCCTTCCGCGGTCCCGGCGGTCCCGGCGGTCAGGCCCCGATGGGCGGTCCGGTGTACCACTACGACGCGGACAACCCCTCACCGGGCAAGTTCCCCGAGTACTGGGACGGCAAGGCGTTCTTCGCGGAATTCTCCCAGGATTACGTCGCCGCGTTCACGCTCGACGGGCCCGACGGTCCCGTGAGCAAGCTGGAGAACCTCCTGCCCAACAGCGAGCGTTCGCAAAACGGCATCCCGCAGTGGGACAACCCGATGGACCTGGAGTTCGGCCCGGACGGCGCGCTCTACGTCCTCGACTACGGCGATGGCTTCTTCCGGCAGAATCCCGACGCGGGTCTCTACCGGATCGACTACGCCGAGGGCAACAAGGCACCCACCGCCGTGATCAAGGCCGACAAGACGTCCGGCCAGGCCCCGCTGGAGGTCTCGTTCAGCGCCACCGGCTCCAGTGACCCGGAGAACGGCGGCCTCACCTACCAGTGGGACCTCGACGGCGACGGCACCTTCGACGCCACCGGGCCCACGGCCAGCCGTACGTATCCGGAGAATGGGCAGTTCCAGGCCCGACTGAAGGTCTCCGACCCCCAGGGCAAGTTCGGCCTGTCGAGCCGTCAGATCACCGTGGGCAACACCGCGCCGACGGTACGGATCACCTCACCGCCCGACGGCGGGTTCTTCAACTGGGGCGACGCGGTGCCGTACGGAATAGCTGTCGAGGACCCGGAGGACGGCACCACGCCGGACTGCGCCAAGGCCGCCTGGACCTTCGGTCTCGGGCACAACCAGCACGGGCACCCGGTCAACAGCGGCACCGGCTGCACGGGCGGCGTCGCGACCCCGACCGACGCGGGGCACGGTGACACCGAGAACGTCTTCGGCGTCCTTGGGATCACCTACACCGACAAGGGCGCGGGCGGCGTTCCGCCGGCGACCGGTGACGCCCAGGTGGTGCTCAACCCCGCCGTCATGCAAGCCGAGCACTACGACTCGGCGGAGGGCGTCACGATCACGGACGACACCACGGCGTCCGGACAGCGCAAGCTGACCTCCTTCGACGCGGGTGACTGGATCGCGTACGACCCGGTGTCGTTCGCCGGAATAACCGGGGTGAAGACCCGTGCCAGTGGCGCCGGCACCCTGGCGCTGCGCTGGGGCGCGGCCGACGCCGAGCCGTTCGCCACGGTGTCGATTCCTGCCGAAGAGGGCTGGCAGTCCGTCACTACCGCGCTTCCGAACGCCCCTTCGGGGAGCGGTGAGGTCTTCGTCACCAGCTCCGGTGGTGTCGAACTGGACTCGCTGACCTTCCAGGGCGCGGGCGTCGCCGACAAGACCGCGCCCAAGGTCACCGCCACGCTCACCCCGCCCCGACCCAACGGCGACGACGGCTGGTACACCAGCAACGTGTCGCTCGCGGTCTCGGCGACCGACAACGGGACGGTCGCCAGCCGTCAGTACTCGGTCGACGGCGGGACGACGTGGCAGTCGGCCAACGCGACCGTCACTCTGTCCAATGAGGGTGCCACGACCGTCCGTTACCGGGCGACCGACAACGGCGGCAACGTCTCCGAGGTCGGTTCGCTCACCGTACGGATCGACCGCACCGGTCCCACGGTGGCGGTGAACGGTCTCGACGCCGACGGCGTCTACGGGAACTCCAAGCGCCCGACGCCGGTCTTCTCGGCACAGGACGCGGTGTCCGGCGGGGCCACCGCGACGGCCACGCTGGACGGCAAGTCCGTCACCTCCGGCCAGGCGCTGGAGCTGTGGCGGCTGCCGCTCGGGAACCATGACCTCACGGTCAAGGCCCGGGACAAGGCCGGCAACACCACCACGAAGACGGTGGCGTTCACGACCCGTACCTCCTACGCGGACATCCGCGCGCTGATCACCCAGCTGCGGGCCGACGGCCTGATCACGGCGCAGGGACAGCAGCGGCTGACCGTACGGCTCGCCCAGGCCGAGGCGCACGCCGACGCCGGCCGCACCAGTCAGGCCGCGGCCGTGCTGGAATCGTTCGCCGGCTACACGTCCGACACCGCCCTGGTGCCGGACAGCGCGGCGGGCGCGGCCCTGGCACGGAGCGCGCGGGCGCTGAAGACAGGCGCCACCGGCTGACACCGGGACGGACGGAGCTGCCCCGCTGTCATCGGCGGGGCAGTTCTGTCCCCGGACTCCGTGACGGGGGCCTGTTTCCGGGCGGTGAGGTCCCCGCCGAGGGAGTTCCGTCAACGATGCGGCAACTTTCGGCGTTCTGTGAAAAAGTTGCCGGAAGTCGCCCGCACCCCTGCGGCCCCGCGAGCACGAGCCCTGCCGGGCGATACGGTGCCCGGCCCCGTACCGCCCCCGCGACAACCCCGAAAGCTGTCCAAGGGCGTCCAGAGGAAGTGAGTCCGTGAACATCCAGTACCGCGTGTTGAGTCTGCTGCGTGACAACGGCCCGCTGTCCCGCGCCCAACTCGCGGACCGGCTGGAGGTTCCGCGCCCGCGGCTGCTCGGCGAACTCGACCGCATGCTCGCCGCCGGGCGGGTCCGTGAGGCGGGCCCCGCCGCGTCGCGCGGCGGGCGGCGCTCCACCCTCGTCCAGCTCGACCCTGGTGTGCGGTTCGCCGCCGTCGATCTGGGCGCCAGCTCCATCGACATCGAGATCACCGACGGCGCGCTCGCGCCGGTGGCCTCCTGCTCCGAGCCCGCAGACATCCGCTCCGGACCGGTCGCCGTACTCGGGCGCGTCAGTGAACTCCTGCGCGAGATGGCCGACCAGGGGCACTACACGCGGCTCGACGCAATCGGCATCGGTCTGCCGGGTCCGGTCAGCTTCCGCGAGGGCGTACCCGTCTCGCCGCCGATCATGGTGGGCTGGAACCGCTTTCCGGTACGCGACACCCTCGCCCGCGCGCACGGCTGCCCCGTCGTGGTCGACAACGACGTCAACGTGATGGCCCTCGGGGAGCAGCACAGCGGGGTCGCTCGGACCGTCGACCATCTACTCTTCGTGAAGATCGGCAGCGGAATCGGCTCCGGCATGCAGCACCACGGCCGTATCTACCGGGGCGCGGAGGGGTGCGCCGGCGACATCGGGCACGTCCAGGTCGAGGCCGAGGCGGACGGTCCTGTCTGCTCCTGCGGGAACACCGGCTGTCTGGAGGCGTACTTCGGCGGGGTGGCGCTGTCCAGGGACGCCACGGAGGCCGCGAGGTCCGGCCAGTCGCCCGCCCTTGCCGAACGGCTCGCCGAGCGGGGGGTTTTGACCGCCCTGGATGTCGCGGAGTGCGCTGGCGGCGGCGACAGCACGAGCGTCAACCTGGTCCGGGCCGGCGGCCACCGGGTCGGCCAGGTCCTCGCCACGCTGGTCAGCTTCATGAACCCGTCGATGATCGTGATCGGCGGCGGTCTGTCCGGGCTCGGCTATCCCCTGCTCGCCGAGATCCGCAGCGTCGTGTACAAACGCTCGCTTCCCCTCGCCACCGGCAATCTGCCGATCGTCATGTCCGAACTCGGCCCCCGCGCGGGGGTCGTGGGCGCCGCTCTCCTGGCGAGCGAACTCGCGTACGGTGAGGCGTCGGTGGCTGGGGACGTCGGGAGAGGAGAGGCCACCGGATAGAGCACTCTCCAACACTGCGGCCCAGAATCTCGCATCCACCGTGGGTACCGCACCGGCCGGGGCTCTCATGGTGACTCTCCTCGGATCCGGCGTCATCCAGGCAATCCAACGGTCGGACGTCATCCCAGATCCACCGCAGGACAGGCCGTAGGTGGTGGAGGCCAGGGCGCCCGTGCCGTCCGGCTTCGTGACCTTGCCCGAGGTCAGGGAATCGGCCCTACAATCATGGCCGCATCAGGGCTGTCCGAGAAACGACAAGCGAACCTGACGGTTGGGATTATCCCTGTTCGTATCCACCAAACTCCGTTAAGACAACCCAGGCTACCCGGTTCCGCCACACACCCGGCCGATTGCTGCGGCCGCCCCTCTCAGGGTGGTCACAGCCGGGAAGCGTTGTCCTGCAACCCTCGCACTCACGGAGTGTGGACCCCGGATCCGCCTGAAGCAGGCGACCTGAGCGGGCCCGATTCACCATCGGCCACACCCAACGCGATCAAACTCGGCAAGCATCAGTGCGGGCTGGCCGACTACGAGGTGCGCCACTGGCACGGCTGGTACCGGCACATCACCCTGTCGATGCTGGCCGCCGCATTCCTGGCGGTACAGGCCGCCACAGACGACGCCGACGCCCCCGCACCGCTCTGGGAAGCCCTCAGCGGTGACGAGCCTGATGAGGAGCCCAAAGGGGGGAGCACGAGGACATCATCAGCCCCGAACCGCTCATCCCCTACACCGCGGCCGAGATCCGCAAGCTCCTTACGCTCATCCACCCGCCGCCCCCACCCGAGCACGGCCGGGCCGCCCACGGACTGTGGTGGTCACGCTGGCGACGACATCACCAGGCCGACGCCAACGAGCACCATCGCAGACGCCGGACTCGTGAACTCGCCCTGAACTACAACTGAAGGGGCCAGTACTCCAGCCGTAGTTCGTGACCTTCGTCCCTGTGCGGCTTGGCGCCGGTAGTGGCTGGCCTGGGATCGGGCCTGGTGGCAGCGTCGCCAGGTGGACCAGCCGAGCTCGTAGGTAGCGTCGTGGACGGGGCATATGACCAGGGCGATAAATAGTCGTTGGACCTCGTCGCAGGTGAGCAGCATAAGGTCGTCGACTGTGGGGCGACGGGTGTCTTCCAGAGCCCAGGTCGCCTCCGCCATGGCAGAGGCCAGCGAGCGACGCCCCAGACCCTCGCCACGCGAGACCAGGGCGAGAAGCAACCTGACGCGAGTGGGCCCTGAACGCCGAAGAGGGGCCCCACCAGGAAAACCTGGCGGGGCCCCTATGTCAGCCGGACCTACTGTCGGGTGCGGGGTTGTCGCACCAAGATGCGTGGGCCGTCCGATTCGATGTCGTCGTCTAGCTCGACGCTGAACGCGCGATCAGGGAAATCGGCTCGCAGCTTGGCTGCCCATGCTTCGAGCAGGAGCTGCGCGAGGAGCATCTCGGCCTCTTCCAGGGCTTCTGGATGCCCCGGCCACTGGGCGAACAGATACCGGACGTCGAAAGCGTTGAAACTGTCGACGAACTGACTCCAGGTCATTTCGCCGGACTCGTTCCACGCGGCAACTCGACGCTCGATCTCCTCCGCGTCCCCTGGGTTGAGGGCGAGGAAGACGGCTTCGTTCACCAGCCTGGTCTCCGGCCAGTACAGACGGCCCAGAGACAGAGCGACGTAGAGGTCTGCGGCCTCGGAGAACGAAGCACTCGCACTCCTCCTGAGCACGTCGTCCGCGGCTTCATGGATGCCCATGCCTAATACCCCAGAGGAAGGTTGTCGCCAGTGGCGGACTCTCCGTACCCGCCACCCTTGGGATAGTACAGAGGCGGATTTACACCACTGTGCGGCTTGCCGATTCCCCGGAACCGGGGGCCGAGCCGCCATCCCGACGGCGCGCGCGGTTCAAGGAGCCAGGTCTGGTAGCGGATCACCCGCCCGTTCTCGTCGAATCCAAAGACCGTGTGGTCCCCCTCGGCCTTCCGGTCGGGCTGAAGGTGTTCCACGCGCTTCTTCTTGGAGGATGAGGACGAAGCCGATTCGTCCCCGGTCGGACATTCGGTGTTGTGCACGAGGACCGGAGTGTCGCCAACCAGCACATAGTACGTGTGGACTCCCTCGACGGTGAGGTTGTACGTCCGCACGTGGTCCGTGTAGTGGCGCGTGGCCTCCACCTCAACCGAGCGGCCCTCGTCGGTGCGAAGGGTCATGCCCGGCTTCAGGTCACCGGCCCTGATCCAGTCGTGCTCCGAGACGGACCAGAACGGGTGCCCGTCGGTCGCGGTGAGGTGCTCCTCGCCATTCTCCGTGGCGATCGTCAGCTCGGTGAAGCGCTTGTCTTCCTCCGTGACGACGGTCGCGGTGACTTCGCGTTCACTGCTCTCCCCCGTCTCCGAGTCTGTGGCGACGACCTTGTCACCGAGTTCGATGTCCTCGATGTTCTTGGTGCTGCCATCGGCCATGAGGACGTCGGTGCCTGCGAGGAAGCACTTGCAGTCCACCTTCTTCGCCTTACCCAGCGGGAGGACCTTCAGGAGCTTCAGCGCCTTGGCCGCAGGCAGGTCCGTCGCGGCCCAGCCGCAGTGGGAGTTGAGCCCGGGGTTCTTCTTGCACGCCTTCCATTCGTCGATGTCCGGCAGAACGATGGCCTTCGCCATGTCCCAGAAGCTGATCGGAGTGGGAACGGGCCCGTCGTGCCCCATGGCCGCTTCGGTGGCCTTGTCCGCGCCCGACCCGTAACCGGTGATACCGGAGGTGGAGCAGCCCGAGTATCCGCAGCGGTAGTCAGCACCGGGAGAGCCGGTGTTGGACTGGTTGCCGTTGCCGTTCTTGCTGGGCTCGTCGTAGTAGCCCTTGCTGCTAGTGGCGATGCCGGGGCCGTCGTCCTTCCACTTGCAGCCGGCCGTGGGAAAGGGGACGCACGGGCCGGAGACGGGGTAGTACTTCAGGCCGTCGGCGTCGGCGAAGGTGACGGGGCTGTTGTTGGCGTAGGCGTACCCGTTGATCTGCTGCGGATCGTTGGGGTCCATGACCGGGTCGACGGAGATGAACCGCCCGAGCGAGGCGTCGTACTCACGTGCCCCGAGATGGGTCAGACCGGTCGTCTTGGTGTCGTCGGTGCCGCCGACGTATCCCTTGTTGCCGGTCCAGGTGCCGGTCGCGGTGCCGCGGTTGCCGCCGAAGGGCAGAGTGCGGCGCTGGGACAGGCCCAGGCCGGCCGTCTTGATCTGGAGCTGGCCGGTGCCGACGTGATCGGCGACGGTGATGGTGATCGTGCCGTCGTCGGACTGGACGGCCTGGCTGCCGCTGCCGAGGTCGATGTAGCGGGTGGCCTTGGCCGTGGTGGCGCCCTTGGGCAGCACGACCTCGGTGTTGCCGACGTACAGCGTGGTCTCGTTCGGGCCGCGGGCCATCAGCCGGTTGCCGTCGGTGTCGTAGACGTAGTCGGTGATCTCGTCGGGCTTGCCCTCGACGGGCTGGGTGACCTTGGTGACGTGGCCCTCGGCGTCCCACACCAGCTTCTGGGTGGTGCCGCGGATCACGCGGTCGGTGGTGTTGCCGGTCTTGTCGTAGAGGTAGCTGGTCTTCGACGTGCCGTTCGGGCCGGACTCGTTGACCTCGGTCAGCGCGTGCGGCTGGGGGCCGCCCGCCGGCGGGTAGACGTAGGAGCGGGTGGTGTCGCCGGTGGCGTTGTGCAGGGTCTCGGTCTTGCGGTTGCCCGTCTTGTCGTGGGTGTACGAGTGCCAGTACGGCGCTACGCCGCCGACGACGCCCGACGCGGGCGTGGCGGAGCAGGCGGTGTCGCCCTCGGTCCAGGCCTCGGTCGTGCGGCGCAGGTGGTCGTAGACGAAGCACTGGGTGTCGGTACCGGCACGGGAGACGTCCGCAACCGACAGGACGTTGCCCGTCTGGTCGTAGCCGAAGGTGCTGTGCCGGTCGACGCCCGCGATGTCCTGGCGGTCCACACGGGAGGTGGCCAGGCGCTGGGTGCCCCACTCGTAGGTGTTGGTGACCCAGGTCTTCTTCGCGCCCGCCGCCGTGGAGGCGTACGCGTACTGCAGCGGCTTGCCGGTGTTGGAGTAGATCGTGTCGGCCTGGAAGCCGTCGCCGAGGACTGACACCGGACGCAGGGCGGAATCGTAGCTGTAGCTGTACGAGCCGCCGGGCAGGGCGCCCGCCGCCGAGTAGGTCACGCCCGCGACCAGACCGGAGGGCTTGTAGCTGGTGCCCGTCTGGTAGGTGCCGGCGAGGGCACCCTCACTGGCCGGGATCGTCATCGAGGTGCGCATCTGGCGGTACAGCTGGTCGTACATCGTGACCTTGCTGATGTACTGAGCGCCGTTCACATACCGGGTCGCCGAGGCCAGGTGGCCCTTCGCGCCGATGATCGTGTCGTACGTCCAGGAGGCGCGCAGCGTGCCCGTCGCGCTGGTGTCGCGCAGCTCGGTCTGACGGCCGAGCTGGTCGTAGACGCTGTACAGGATCCGGTTCTCGGAGTCCTCGGTGGTGAGGAGCCGGCCGCGGTCGTCGTAGGTGCTGAAGCTCTCGCCCTGATCGGGGTCGACAGCCCTGGTCCGGGCGCCGAGCAGGTCGTACTCGTAGAACCAGTCGTTGCCCGCCGGGTCGGTGACCTGGGAGACCTTGCCGGACGGCGTGTACGCGTACTTGGTCGCGTCGTATGTGGCGGTCGCACTGCGCGTGTGGTGCTGGCGCAGCTCGGCGAGCCGGCCGCGGGCGTCGGTCAGCGATGTGGTCGCGGTGGCGCCGGTGGGCGGGATCACCGTGGTGCGGTCGCCGTTGTAGGTGGTCGTGGTAGTGCCGAGGTCGGCACCGCCGTCACCGTTGCCCGCGATCTGCTTGGTGGTGATCTCGCGGTTCAGACCGTCGTACGTGTGCCAGGTCTGCGTCTCCACGCTCAGCGCGTCGATGGGCTTGAACAGCTCCCGGTTCGGGGCGCCGGTCGTGTAGTAGGACGCGAACTCCTTGGCCACCAAGCCGCGCTCGTCGTGGAACTTGTCGCTGATCAGCCGCCCGCCGTCCGGGCCGACGTCCTGGGTCTGGCGGGCCCGCAGCAGACCGTCGTACAGGGTGTACGAGGCGATGGTCTGGGCACCGCCGTTGTCCAGGGTGAGGGTGCGGACCGCGACCGGCTTGCCCTCGTCGATGAAGTAGTCGAAGTCGTAGGTCGGCGTCTGACCGGTCAGGCGGTCGGCCATCCAGACCTTGTCGGCGCGGCCGAGCGCGTCGTAGGTGAAGTTCTTGGTCTTGCCGTTGGTGTCCTTCTCCTGGGTGGGCAGACCACGCAGCGCGTCCATCGTGGTGGTGATCGTCTGCGTGGTCGTCGTGTCGCCCGCCTTGGCAGGCGGCGTGGTGTTGGTGACCGTCGTCGGAAAGCCGGTGTCCGGGGTGTAGGCGGTGGTGCTGGTCAGACCGTCGGTACGCGCGGTGCGCACCGGCGCGGTGCTCTCGGTGGCCGTGACGTTCGCCGTCAGGTCCGTGACCGACAGCGGGCGGCCGTAGGTGTCGAACGTGGCACCGGACTCCAGGTAGGTACCCGTGGTGCCGCTGTGCTTGGTCAGCTTGGCTGTCGCGGTCTCGTCACCCTTCGTCGGCGCCGCGCCGTAGGCACCGCCGTCGTAGGCACTGCGCACATCGGAGACCACGTGCTTGGTGCGGTCCGGCGTGGCCGCGCAGTTCACCGAGACGGTCTCCACCCGCGAGGGCAGGGTGAGGATGTTGGCGGTGGCGTTGGTGGCGTACGTGGTGCGGGTGCAGACGTCGTCGGACGTGACGGACGTGTCGCCCTTGTCGTCGACCTGGGTGGCACGGCCCGCGACGGTGTCGTACGTCGAGTCCACCAGAGTGGTGCGCCACTGGCTGCCCGCCCCGTCGTCCAGCGATGTCCAGGTCCGTGACTCGTCCGTGCCGGTGTAGTTCGCGGTGATCGTGCCCCATGAGCGCGTCTTCTTCGCGGTCTCGTGGCGCCAGGGCCGCTCGACGGTCTTCTCCAGGACACTGCCGCCGGGACCGGAGTACTTGGCGGTCTTGTAGGTGAAGCCCGCCGCCGACTCGTGGTCGGTGATGGGGTCGCCCTCACCGGTGCCGAGCGTGACGCTGACAGACTTGGTGCCGCCGTCCTTGTTCAGCCGGTCGCCGTCCATGCCGCGCAGGAACCAGCTGTCCTGCTGCGTCTTGAGGTACGCGGCGCCGCCCTGACCACCGGTCTTGACCCGGACGTGGCCGTAACCGCGCCACTGCGACCAGCTCTTGTTCTTCTCCTTGGTCAGACCGTCATCGTCGTCGTAGTGCCACGCAGCACCGTCCAGGTACTCGTAGGCGGTCACCGCGTCCGGCGCGCCGCCGGTGCGGTCGGTGGCGGTCACCGAGGTGGTGACGTACTTGTTGAACCAGTGCTGCTCCGGTGCCTGGGTGTCGGAGCCGCCCAGCATCTGCGGGAAGCAGCGGGTGCTGTTGGTCTCCGGGGTCGGCAGGGAGCCTGCGCTGCACGCCGGAGCCGAGTAGTTGACGTCGATCTGGCCGCCGTGCTCGTCGGCGACGCTCGACAGACGCGCCTTGATGAACGGCGCGTAGCCGTCACCGGTCTGGTCCAGCCGGTTGGCCAGCTGGGTGTAGGCCAGCGTCGTCTTCGGCAGGGCGATCGGCGTGGTGGCGGTGTGGCCGGTGTGCTGGATGGAGTCCAGGAGCAGCTGGTAGTCGACGTCCGCCTGGCCCCAGCGGTGGGTCAGCGCCCAGGAATCCACCTTGCTGTAGGCGCCGGCGTTGAGGACGTAGGAGGTGATGCCGGTCAGCCGCTTGCGGGTCCAGAAGGTCGGCGAGAGCCGCCCGCTGTCACAGTCGGTGGCCGCCGCGCAGTTCATGTCCCACGGGGTGTCGTACCAGTAGTAGGAGTCCGTGGAGATGGACGAGCAGGTGGTGTTGGCGTCGGGTATGCACCGCTCGGAGTTGGTGAACTCCACCTTGGCCAGAGGCTGGTCGTAGAAGGCACGCAGACCGTACTCGGCCCGCTTCAGGTAGCCGCCGCGGGTGTAGGGGGTGTCGTCGGCAGCCTTGAGGTTGCGGCCGTAGGAGTTCTCCTCCTTGCCGTAGTAGTACGTCATCCTGTTGCCGTGCGCGTCGATGACGGCATCCAGATTCCACCGCCACGTCTGCTGGCACCAGGAGTCTGCGAATGTCGTCTTGTTGCACGGCTCGCCGGAGTCGTCGCCGAACACGGGCACGGTCCACGACGAATTCGTCTCATCCTTGCCCGCGGCCCACCCGGACGGACGGTTGTAACCGAAGTAGTAGCGCGCGCCGTCGGGGGTGGTCACCCGCCAGTACTCGCCGTCGTCGTCGCCGTTGGCCAGCGTCGTGTTGCGCAGCCGCTTGACGAGCGTGCCGTCGTCCTTCTTGAGTCGGAACTCGTCGGTCGTCCCGGTCGGGACGAGCTCGCCGCCCTTGCCGTTGAAGGTGATGTAGGCGTTGTCGTAGCCCCAGCACAGGTCGCCGGGCTTGTTGATGCCGTCGGGGGCCGTCTGCCCGTCGTCGGCGCACGGCTTGTAGCGGCGCTCGATGAAGCCGGGCGACAGCTCGAAGCCGTCACCGACCCACGAGGACTGGTTGTTGGTGTTGCCGGTACGACCGTCGACCGATCCGGAGGAATACGTCAGGCCCAGGCCTGGAGCCAGGCCACCCGGCACCTCGGGCACTGGGATCTCGTACGACCAGCCGAAGTCACCGGTGTTGAGGTCGGTACTCCAGGTCGCCGACGGCGACAGCGGGCTCGCCTTGTAGTCACCGGTCTTGCCCGCGTCCCCGGCGGTCGCGGCCAGCAGGGTCGGCGAGCTGCTGCTCACCGACACCGACCGGGCGGTCAGCGTCTGTGTCTCGGTGTCGTTGTCCGTGACCACCGGGGTGGTGGTGCGGCAGGCCTTCTTCCTCGGCGCGGTCAGCGCACAAGCCGGCAGCTCCACGAGGGTGAGCCGGGAGGCGTAGCTTCCGCCGAACGCCTCGGCGAAGTCCGCGTAGTCGACAGTGGCGCCCACCGTGCCGGAGGATGCCTTGTTCTTGGCCTTCAGGGTGAACAGCACCCCGTCGACACCGGCCTTGGAGGCGGCCGTGTGGCTCACGACCTTGGCCTCGATGGTGCCGCCGGTCGCCGACTTCACCTTCTTCGCAGGGGTGTTCAGCGCGACCGGGAGCCCCTTGGCCGCCACCGGGTTACCGGCCTTGGCGGCAGGCTCCTTCAGTGTGACGAGGGTGGAACCCGCGTCGGGCCAGTCGGCCTTCGGCTCGTCCTTCGGGGTGCGGGGGCCCTTCTGGACCGTGCGCGGCTTCAGTTTCGTGCCGGCCGTGCCTGCCACCGGCTTGTCCGGTTCGGACACCTTGGGGCGTCCCTTGCCCGCTGCCTCGGCGACCGGCGTGAACGCCGTTGCCTGCAGCAGCGTGGCGACCATGACCGCCGATGTCGCCAAGGCGATTCTGCGCCCCAGGGCGGCTACGCGCCAGGAGCGCGCTCTGCCATCCATGAATAAACTCGTTTCTTCGATCAAGAGGAAATCAAGGGGTGCCCGGGACGCAGCGGCCCCGGGCACCCTGTCTGATCAGGGCCTGGTCAGTCGCCGGGCACCTTTGTCGGCACGTCGAACCACGTGCTCGACAGCTTTGCGACCTGTGCGTCCGTCAGTGCGCCCTGGAAGGTCCAGACGTCGTCCACCAGGCCGGGGAAGTACGTGCCCGCGGCGGCCGTGCCCGAGCGGGAGCGGCCGATCTGCAGCGATGTGGACTTGAACGCGAGCGCGTTCTCCGCCCACGGGACCAGGTCCTCGCATCCGGCTTCGTCCGCCTCGCCGTCGCCGTTGTCGTCCTTGCAGGCGACTTCGGCGATGTTGCCGTTGACGTACAGACGGGCCTCCTTGGTGAAACCGTCGTAGACCAGGGCGAGGTGGTTCCACTGGCGTGCGTCGGAGAGCAGACCGTTGTCGACCTGCACCACGGTGGGCGTCTCGGCCGGGTCGTCGGTGTCGGTCAGCGACAGCTGCCAGCGTCCGGGCTTGCCCTCCGGGTCGACGGTGTCGGGGACGAACCGCACGTTGAACGCATTGCGGTTGGCTCCCTCCGCGCTCAACGCGGTCACGGGCCCGCCGGGTATAGCTGGCGTCACCGCCCACGCCGTCAGCGTGAAGCTGCCGGAGGTGTCCACCGGGACCCTTGCGGCGGTCGCGTACGCGGTGGTGCCGTTCAGCTCCATGGAGCCGGCGTCGATGAAGGCGGTGCCCGACTGGACGGCACCGCCGTGCAGCGTGAGCGGGTTGGTGGTACTCACGGCGTCCGGGGTGGTGACCGGGGCCGTTCCGGCGGTCGTCTCGAACATCCAGCGGCTCTTGACCAGCGGACGCTGCTTGAACAGCTGGTACACCTCGTCGCCCGACACCGCACGGTCGAACATTCGTACGTCGTCGATCTGCCCGGGGAAGAACGAGGTGGTCGTGCCGTCGCTCTTGCTGGCGCCGATCTGGAAGGCGCCGCCCGCGTACCAGCTCGTCGACAGGGTCGTGGACCCCGCGAGCGTGCCGTTCACGTACAGCAGCAGCTTGTTGGCCACCGTGTCGTGCACGCCGACGAGATGCGCCCAGGTACCGGCCTGGGCGACCTGGCCCTCGGCCTGCATGGCGCGGATCGGGGTGCCCGTGGCGGAGTCCGCCGAGTAGTTGTTGAACACCCAGCGGTCGTAGGAGCTGGAGTAGTACAGTTCGAAGCCCGGCTTGGTGGTGCCGAGCTGCGTGGCGATGACGCCCGCGTGCGTCGGCTTGGCCGACGGGAGCTTCGCCCACGCCGACACCGCGAAGCTGCGCTGGTTGTCCAGCAGCGGTCGGTTGGTGGTGGCGTAGTCGTCGGTGCCGTCCAGGGTCAGTGCGTTGCCTGCGACGCCCTCGGCGCCGGCGGTCGGGCCGCCCTGGTAGGTGGCGTCGACGAGCTCCTGCTTGCCCATCAGCTCGGTCGCGGGAGCCGGCTCGTCCATCGCGAAGACCATCCGGGCCGGACGCCCGGCGCTCAGCGACGTCTTGCCGCCCAGCACCGTCACCTCGGACTGCGACAGAGGCTTGTCGAAGATCTGCACCTCGTCGATGTCACCCGGGAAGAACGAGCCGGGCGCTCCGCTGTAGGAACCGGCGCCCAGCTGCAGACCCCGGCGAGCGTCCCACGGCGTGGAGTACGCGGTCGTGCCCACCAGTACGCCGTCGACGTACAGCTTCATCTCGTCGGCGCCGGAGCTGTAGGTGCCCACCAGGTGGGTCCACTTGCCGACGGTGACCCCGCCCGCGGTCGGCGCCATCGCGCGCACGGGCGTCGCGGAGGCGGTGTCCGCCGTGTACTGGTTGAACGCCCAGCGGTCGTAGGCGCTCGAGTAGTACAGCTCGAAGCCGGGCGCGTGGTTGCCGGGCTGGGCCGCGATGACCGCCGCCGTGCCGGGCGCCTTGGACAGCCGCGCCCAGGCCGACACCGAGAAGCCGCCGTCGGTGGCCACGGTGGGGATGTCCGTCTTGGCGTAGTCGTCGACGCCGTCGAACGTCACGGCGCTGCCCTTGGCGCCGGCCGTGCCCAGCGTGGGGCCGCCGTACAGCGTCGCCGGGCGGTCCTTCGCAGTGGCCGTCGCCGTGGTCGCGCCCGCGGCCTCGTCGAGCTGCCACATGGAGCGTTCCGGCTGACCCGTCTTCACGCGGAACTGGTACGTACGGATCTCACTGCCGTTGCCCGCCGAGTCGAAGGCCTGGGCCGTCACGAACCTCAGACCGGGCTCGTCCGGCAGGATCTTCGCGATCTGTGGCGCACCGCCGCTCGTGAGCAGCGTGTTCTTCGAACTGGGGTCGGCGTTGAAGCCGAACCAGTACTTCGTCACATCACTCTCTACGCCGTCGATCGTGAACGAGCCGTACTTGCCGACGCCGTCGAACCACGGGTCCTCGGGGTCCTCAGGGTTGGACTTGGGGTACTCGCCCGAGGTGATCGAGGGAGCCTTCGGCACGTTCGTGTCGTAGACGAAGTAGCAGCCGGTCGGGTCACCCGCGTTCGACCACGGTGAGAACTGGCCTCCGTCGTAAGAGCGGACGTACCAGTTGACCGTCTTGTTCGGCGGGATCGACGAAGGGAGACTGATCGCGAAGGAGGAACCCGAGGACCTCGTCGTGCTCCGGCCGGGGGTCCACGAACCGCCGTCCCACTTCGCCTGGAACTCCAGCGAGACGCTGTCGCCGTCGGGGTCGGTGATGTTGTTCGCGTAGATCGTGCCCAGGGTGCGAATCCGCGCGGGCTTGGACGGGGCCTTGCAGGTGCCCCCGTACTCCATCGTCAGCTGCGACATCTTGATCTGCCCCGGCGGGCGGTTGTACTCCACCCGCAGGAACGCCTTGTCGGAGAACCGCTTCCAGGCGTACTCGTCCGTCTCGCTGGCCGCGCGCAGACCGAACGTCATCGACGGGTCCCTGGCGTTGGCGGCCGCCTGCAGCGCGGACTTCACGTTGAACTCCGCGTCGGCGGAGGAACAACCCGAGTAGCCGTACGCGAACGAGTCCGACGCGAGCTGCTTGTTCCAGAACCCGGCCACGTTCTGGGAGTTCCACGTTGTCTGGTCCGAGATGGGGTCGGTGTCCCACAGCTCGACCGTGCGGTCCGAGCAGGAAGCCGACCAGGTGTTGCGGACCACGAAGTTGGCTTCCAGGATCGTCCTGCCCGCGAACGCCGAGGTGGACATGCGGTAGAAGAGCCGCTTGGTGTCGTACGGCTGGCAGTAGTACCAGCCGCAGTAGCCGAGGCCCGCGTCCGAGTCGCCGTTGAACTTCCACTGCGGCGACGACGCCCAGTACTTCGACGCCATCGTCCACGCGGATGCGCGCGGCGAGTACCACTGCGGGTCGATGAACACCGGGTACTTGGTGTCCGCGCCCTTGAGGACGTCCTGGTCCGGGGTCAGCACCAGCTCGTTCTCGCCGGCCGGGAGGTCCACGCCGACCGGGGCGAGCTTGCCGGACTCACCGGCGCCGGGCTCACCGGCCGGGGCGCCAGAGGTGGCGGTCGTGGCGGTGAGGGTCTTGCCAGAAACACTCGGGGCCTGGGCGGACTCGCCGGGGCTGGAGTCCCACATGACCGGCTTCGGCGCCTCGAAGACGGTGCCGTTCGTGGCGCCGTCGACCGCGCGCAGGCCACCCTGGGCGTTCTCCTTGACCTTCAGACCGTCAGACCCGAGCCCCAACCGCAGTTCGGCGAGATTCGGATTCTTGGCGGCCTCGGCCGACTTGACCACGAGCAGCTGCGTGAAACCGTCCTCCTGCGCGGTCATCCGCAAGTCGACGTCCGGCAGCACGTCCGGGTAGGTCGCCATAGCCCCCGACAGCTGCGGCTCGGGCAGCGCGGTGGGCCACGACAGGCTCATCGTCCGCCCAGCACGCTCCATCCGCACCAGTGGATCCTGGGCCCCGCCCCCGGAAAACTCCAGGTTCACGGTGGCCGCCTTGGGCGCGACCGTCCCGCCCTCGGTGGCGGCCAGCTCGGTATCGACGCGCTTCCAGCCGTCCTCGGCACGCGTCCACGTCGGCCGCAGATACTCCCGTGCCTCGAAGTTCCCGTCCGGAGTGGCAAACACCTCAGTGGTCTCTCCCCGCTGGGACAGGACCTCCACCGCCTCGCCGGACTTCTCGGCCTCGGCCAGCGCCTGGGCCTCGGACGCCGCGGCGGCCGGGCCGTCAGGGCTGTCGGTGGTCCCCGTACCTGCCCTGGCGGGTGTCGGCGTCTCGGCCATGGCGTAGCCGACGGTTCCTGGAACCAGGCCGGCGGCCAGCATCACACCGAGCAGTGCGCCAACTGCTCTACTACGGCCCGGTTGTCGGGCCCATATACCTGTCATCACTCACTCACAACGTATTCACACTTGAGATGTGTACATAACGATGCGGGTGATCGTAAAGTCAATGCCAAGAGACCGCATCGCAAGATCAAAATTTGGCAAAGTCGGCGGTGTCCAGGGAAAAAATGCCGCACCGACCGCTCTGTCGCTCCAGTACGGCGTAGTCCATGAATCCGCGCCAGGAGCGCGTGCGGAGTGTCCCAAGGCCGCGTAGTTCGGGCGAGATCGCGGTTGTCAACGCTGCGGAAACGGCATCGTGCTGGGGCTTGGGCGTGATCCACTCCTCGGCCTTCGCCTGCACCGCGGACGTCGTTCCGTCCAGGGAGACTCCGGTGGTAGCGGCCACCGTTTACAGCATCCGCTGGGACACCGCGGCCTCGGCTGGGCGCTTGGCCGAGGCCTCCTGCTTCTTGAGCGCAGCCCGCGTTGGGCCCGCGAACCGGCAGCACCTTCGCGCCCCATCCGGTGGCCGATCCAGCAGGCTGCCGAAACACCATCGGAATGAGATGCCGAGCCGAGAGCCTGATCCAGGAGCTGTCTTCATCACACTGGGCTTGATCCATCAAGCGGCCGGGGTTACGGTCGCACTGACCCTGCGTCACGAGAATTAACAAAGAGCCTCGAGGGTGGGGCAGGCCAATCAGCGGGGAACAGTGCGGGAACCACACGCGGTCGGGGCCGGGGTGCCTCCCATCAGCTTCGCGGTCCACATCGTCCGCAGCGGGGGGCTCGGCGGCGCCAGGGACGACTTCGAGAAGATGATCACCGAGCTGGCCGGGTCGACCACACCTGGCGTACGGATGATTGCCGCGAACCCGGGCGACTGGGGCGTCGACGCGTTCGCCGGCGACCTCGGCGGCGAGCTCCTGAGCCTCGATCCACCGCGTGAATTCTGATCTTCGATTTCGGGTGGGGTTGTGGTGTTGATTCCGGGTTTGGGCAGCACGTTTTGCCGGGTGGCCGTCCCGGTGGCGGGTTCTCCGAAGGTTCCTCCTGGTCGCGGGCGGGCGTCGGACAGCTGGGTCAGGTCCGCAGGTGCTGGCCGGTGGCGGTCCACAGATCGGTGAAGTCCGCTTCCCAGCGCCAGCGTTGAGGGAGGTGCAGGGTGATCGTCCGCGCCCTGGTGGCGATCCGGGCCGGAACGTGGATGAGGTGGCGGCGGATGGTGCCGGTCCGCGCTTTGGCATGGAAGGTAGAGGCGAGGTGACCTGCGGCCCGGGTGAGGTTGTAGGCGGTGGCTGCGAGAGTGAGCCATGCGGCGTTCGCGGTGAACTTCCCCGACGGCAGGTGGGCGAGCGCGGAGTCTTCCAGGTCGGCGAAGACCTGTTCCACGACGGCGTGTTCGCGGTGCATGGGTTCGGCCTGGGCCAGGACGAAGGGGCTGTCGGTGAAGATGACGTGGTGGCGCCAGACGCCGAACAGCTCGGCCTGCCCCTCGGGCACGCTCTTCGGGTTCAGCCGTTTCACGCGGCGCACGATCAGCCGGGCGGTGGTGTGGAATACCTTCTTCTTGCTGGTGAACGCGGTGAACGGGACTTCGGCGATCTCGGCGTCGGAGATCCAGCGTTCCTCGGCGGCGTCCCACACCGCACTGGTGTACTTGATCGGTGTCCAGGCGGACTCGTCCATGCCCGCGATCGCCTCGCGGATCGTCTTCTTCACCGCTACGGCCAGCGAGAAGTGCGCGCCCGCCTTCCAGCACACGTCCACCACCTTGTGGGAGAAGTACGCCGAGTCCGCACGCACGATGATCTTCGCGGTGATGCCCATCGCCCGGACCGTGGCGAGGGCCTCGCGCAGCAGACTCGCCGCCCCCTTGCCGGAGCCTGCCGAGCCCTTGCGCAGCCGGGTGGCGACGATGACCGGAGCACAGGTTGCGGTCTTGACGGTGACGCACTGGAAGTGCAGGCCGCGCTCCTTGGTGTAGCCGAACGAGGCGCCCTGCTTGGCCGGCCCGTAGACCTGCTTGACTTTTGAGTCGATGTCGACGAACACCACCTCGTCCCGTTTGGGGACCAGGCCGGTGTGTGCCGCGAGATTGCAGGTGAACGCCCGCATCGCGGACTCCAGTTGGCGTACGTGGCCCCAGGTGAAGGCACGCAGGAACGACCCCAGCGTGGACGGGGCGCGCACCCCGCCGAACAGGCGGGACAGTCCACCGTGCCGAAGAACGTCCAGATCGTCGATGCTGTCCGCCCCGGCGATCATGCCGCCCACGATCGACAGGGCCTTTGCGTCGGCTGCCGTACCGGCACCGTTCCTCGCGCCGGTGAGCTTCACCTTCTCGGCCACCAACCGGGGCAGACCACACCGCTCGGCCAGCCGGATCGTCGGGATCAGCCCGGCATGCGCGATCAGGTCCGGGTCGTCGAACGCGGCGAACAGCGTCGCCGGGCTGTGGGAGACTTTCACTTACGAGGTGCCTTGCTTCGTGGGACTGATGAGGGCGTAGGAACTCCCATCATCCCAGGCCAGCGGGCACCTCTTTTCATTTCGTCGCCCGCAGACCGACTATCGCGCGGTGGATCGAGGCTGAGCATGCCGCCAGCCCTTGTTCCGGGCTGTACATGTATAGCGCGGAGGAGCGTCCTTCGACGTCTGGGTGTACAAGCGCGTGTGGCACTGTCCGCACAGGGCGACGTACGTCAGAAGGTACTCACGGTTCGAGTGGCGTGTCCAAGGAACCTTCCGATCGAGTACGGCCTTCTTCAACGCCTCATGCGTCGCCCGGTCCCACAGTCCTTCGCAGAGCCTTACGGGGTTGCCGTCCCTTCCAAGCACCGGCCTGTTCCGGTGCATCAGGTAGCCGAGGGTGGCCTCCGACAGGAGGATGTTCCTCAGGCTCTGCGGAGACCATGGGCGTCCCCCGGCCGACTTGCCGTACATCACGGCCAGGTGATCTGCAGGCGACAGCTCTCCGGCACGGTTGAGGCGTGCAGCCTCACTACTGGTGGTGACGTTGTCGGGATCGGCCAGGATGCGACGGGCGACCTCGCATATCACTTCGGAGGCGTGCGGGTGCAGTTCGACATGATCGATCTTGCCTCCCATCACCTTCCGCACATACTGGAAGCCGTAGGACGGCTTGCCCTTGGGGCGGCCGGCAGCACGGGTCTTGATCGTCGCGTCGCGGTTCCTGCGCTGGATCGCGCGGAGTTCCATCTGTGCGCCCCAGGCCTCCATGGTGAAACGATTCTCGTCGGCGGGATCGTCAAGATCCCAGGCGCCATCGTGCCCGTACGTGACGAGCATCTTCTCCTCATCCCGCATCTTGTATCCGGTGTTCAGGCAATCGACGACGTTGCGACCGAGCCGGTCCACCACAGCCGCGACCAAGCCGTCGTAAGGTCCCCTCTCGTCGCGAAGCCAAGGGCCGAGCTTCGGGCGGGTCATGGGGTCGGTGGCGCCCGAGACCTCCCAGTCATCCGCCCAGCCGATGATGTGCGCGCCGACGGAGGCGGCGGCAGTGAGCACGTTCTCCCGCTGGCGCTCGGGGGACGACGTTGCCAGCTTCACGCGCGACAGCCGCCGCACTCCGAGCAGACATTTGCCGCATCCGTCATAGGGACGTTCGATCACACTTGGGTCCGTACCGCGCATGTTTCTCTCCGTTCGCGCACGCATGGTACGGAGAATTGGCGGCACGGCCCCCGCGAGTGATCTTGGTCAGCCGAGGAAGCTCAGACGAACCTGACGGTTGTCTTTAGCAATGTTCGTGTCCACCAGGCATACCGACTGCCACGTCCCCAGTTCCAGCCTCCCGCCCAGCACCGGCAGCGTCGCGTGGGGTGGGACGAAGGCGGGGAGTACATGGTCACGGCCGTGGCCGGGGCTGCCGTGGCGGTGCTGCCAGCGGTCGTCCGCGGGAAGCAGGGAGTGCAGAGCGGCGAGGAGGTCGTCGTCGCTTCCGGCGCCGGTCTCGATGATCGCGATTCCGGCGGTGGCGTGGGGCACGAAGACGTTCAGGAGGCCGTCGCGGCCGGCGGCCACCTCTCTCAAGAAGGCCCCGCATTCGTGGGTGAGGTCAACCACGGTCTCGACCGAACCGGTGGAGAGCGTCAGGAGTCGGGTGGTGAAGGCATCGGACATGGATCCCATTCTCACCCGCACCGCAGGCTCCACACCCGAGTGGGCCCCACCCGTTGTCGCGGTGTCGTTTTGCCCGAGGGGCGCCGCCGACACCTCCGGTCGGTGATGGGTCGCCGGTGGACGCCGAAGGGCGGGAAGATCTCCGCCCTCGGCCGAGTTAGTAGAAGCGTGAACAACACCGAGGCGCGGGCGCGCGAAGTAGATGTCGTGGTCATAGGCGCTGGGCAGGCAGGACTGTCCAGCGCCTATCACCTGCGGCGCACCGGTTTCGAGCCGGAGCGGGACTTCGTGGTGCTGGATCACGCGCCACGGCCGGGCGGTGCCTGGCAGTTCCGCTGGCCGTCACTGACGTACGGCAAGGTGCACGGAATGCACTCACTGCCCGGCATGGAACTGACGGACGCGGACCCCGCCCGTCCGTCCTCCGACGTCATCGCGGAGTACTTCGACACCTACGAACAGACCTTCGATCTGCGGGTGCGGCGGCCGGTCGAGGTGAAGGCCGTGCGGGAAGGATCCGACGGGCGACTGCTTGTCGAGAGCTCCGACGGTACCTGGTCGGCGCGGGCGCTGATCAACGCCACGGGCACCTGGGACCGGCCGTTCTGGCCGCGTTATCCGGGCCAGGAGACCTTCCGGGGGCGGCAGTTGCACACAGCGCAGTACCCCGGGCCCGAGGAGTTCACCGGGCAGCGGGTGGTCGTCGTGGGCGGGGGTGCATCCGGGACTCAGCATCTGATGGAGATCGCCCCGTACGCGGCCGAGACGACCTGGGTGACGCGGCGGCCGCCCGTCTTCCGCGAGGGGCCCTTCAGCGAGGACATCGGCCGGGCGGCCGTCGCACTCGTCGAGGAACGCGTCCGCCAGGGACTGCCACCCAAGAGCGTCGTCTCGGTGACCGGGCTGCCCTTGAACGACGCGATCCGGCAGGCGCTGGACGACGGCGTGCTGGACCGCCAGCCGATGTTCGACCGGATCACCCCCGACGGTGTGGAGTGGGCCGACGGGCGGCGCCTGGACGCCGACGTCATCCTGTGGGCGACCGGCTTTCGCGCTGCCATCGACCATCTGGCACCGCTGCGGCTGCGTGAGGCGGGCGGCGGCATCCGCGTCGAGGGGACCCGCGCGGTCGCCGATCCGCGTATCCATCTGGTCGGCTACGGGCCTTCGGCCAGCACGATCGGCGCCAACCGGGCCGGGCGCGCGGCGGTACGGGACATCAGACGGCTGCTGGCGGGCGTGCCGGTCGGCACCTGACCACGGGCCGCGCCGGTCGACGGGGCTCAGCGCGAGGCCGTGGACGACACCGTGGACGAGACCGTGGACGACGCCGTGGGCGAGGCCGACGCGCTCTTGCGATATCTGTTGAACTCCGCGACGTTCTGCTGCTGCTCCTCATAGCTCGCCGTGAAGCGAGTGTCGCCCGGCTTGACCGTGACGAAGTACAGCCAGTCACCCGGGGTCGGACTGATCGCGGCGTGCAGCGCTTCCTCGCCGGGGTTGGCGATCGGCGTGGGCGGCAGCCCCATGCGCTGGTAGGAGTTGTAGGGGTTCTCGAGCTTCGTGTCGTCCATGGTCGTGGTCAGCGTGGAGCGGTTCAGCGCGTAGTTGAGGGTGGAGTCCATCTGCAGTGGCATGCCTCGCTGCAGGCGGTTGAAGACGACCCGGGCCACCTTGCCCATGTCGGCCTTGGTGGCGGCCTCGGCCTGCACGATGCTCGCGATGGTGACCACCTGATAGACGTTCATCGCGTTGCGCTGGGCGCCCGCGGTGATCGGGCTGCCGCTGAACTTCTTGTTCGCGGTGTCGACCATGAACGTCAGCAGGGACTCCGGGGTCGCCTTCTTCTCGAGCGGGTACGTAGCCGGGAAGAGGTAGCCCTCGGGGTTGCCCTCGGCGTCGTTGGGCAGCTTGAGCTTGGCCTTGGCCAGCGACTTCTTGGTGGCACCCGGGGGTAGGGCAAGGGCCTTGTCGACGGCCTCGTAGATCTGGCCGGCGCGCCAGCCCTCCGGAATCACGAGTGACGTGGGTCGCGTCTTCTCGGTACCCATGGTCAGCAGCAGCGGCACCGCCACGGCGGCGGCCGCCACGACGGCTCCGGTCGCGATGAGGGCGACCCGGCCCCGGCGCGTCAGTCGAATCGTGCTCCGTGGCGGAGTGTTCATCTGCATGCGGGCACGGTAACCCGCCAATGACCACAAACCCGGCATATCGTCATCTTGTCGGATCCAGCTGAAGTCCCTTCGGCTCCACCTGGGCGTCTCGGCGGACGAGGGCCGCATAGCGCCCTTCCCGCTCCAAGAGTTCCTCGTGCGTGCCGCGTTCGATCGCGCGGCCGGAGTCCAGGACCACGATCTGGTCGGCGTCCCGAATGGTGGAGAGCCGGTGCGCGATCGTCAGCGTCGTCCGGTTGGCCGACAGCGCGTCGATGGCCTCCTGAACAGCGTGCTCCGTGCGGGTGTCCAGGGCGCTGGTCGCCTCGTCGAGGATGAGGACCGGCGGATCGCGCAGGATGGTCCGGGCGATGGCCAGGCGCTGCTTCTCGCCGCCGGAGAAACGGTGGCCGCGCTCACCCACGACCGTGTCGTATCCGTCGGGCAGCGACGCGATGTGGTCGTGGATCTGGGCCGCCCTGGCCGCAGCCCGCAACTCCTCCTCGGTGGCGTCGGGCCTGGCGAAGCGCAGGTTGTCCGCGACCGAGGCATGAAAGAGGTAGGTCTCCTGGGAGACGACACCGATTGCGCGCGCGAGCGTGTCGAAGTCCAGGTCGCGTACGTCGACTCCGTCCAGCGTGACCCGCCCGCCCGTGACGTCGTACAGCCGTGGCACCAGATAGCTGAGCGTGGACTTGCCCGAGCCGGTCGGGCCGACGACCGCGAGGCTGCCTCCGGCGGGGACGGTGATGTCGATGCCGTCGAGAATCGGGCCGCTCTTGTCGTCGTAGTGGAACTCGACATCTTCGAAACGGATCTCACCCTTGACCTGGTCGAGATGGACGGGGTCCGTCGGCTCAGTGATGTCGATGGGCAGGTCGAGGTACTCGAAGATGCGCTGGAAGAGCGCGAGCGAGGTCTGGATCTGGACACCGGTGGACAGCAGGCTGACGGCAGGGCGGAACAGCCCCTGCTGGAGCGAGACGAAGGCGACGAGCGTGCCGAGCGAGATGGACGGGCCGCCGAACTGGAGGGCCATGCCCGCGGTCCAGTAGATGACGGCGGGCATGGCGGCCATGACGATGCCGATGACGGCCATGCGCCAGCGCCCCGCCATGCTCGACTTCACCTCGAGGCCGACCAGGCTGTCGGACTCGGCCGCGAAGGCCTTGGTGAGCGAATCGCCGCGGCCCATCGTGCGGCCGAGCACGATGCCGCTGACGGAGAGCGACTCGGTGACGGTGGCGGCCATCGCGGCCATCTGCTTCTGGCGCTGGGTGGCGATCTTCTTTCGCTCATTGCCCACGCGTCGGCTGATCCACACGAAGACCGGCAGCAGGAGCAGCGAGACGACGGTGAGCCGCCAGTCAAGGGCGATCATCGCGATGATCGTGGCGATGACGCTGGTGAGGTTCGAGACCAGCGAGGTGGCGGTGGAGGTCACGGTCGCCTCCATGCCACCGATGTCGTTGGCGATGCGGGACTGGACCTCTCCTGTGCGGGTCCGGGTGAAGAAGGCGAGCGACATGCGCTGCAACCGGCCGTAGACGGCGGTGCGCAGATCGTGCATGACGCGCTGGCCGACCGTCGTGGAGATCAGGGTCTGCAGGACGCCGAAGATACTGGTGACGACCGCGCTGACGATCATGCCCAGCGCAAGCAGGCTCAGAAGGCCGGTGCGGCCCTGAGGGATCGCGACATCCAGGGTCTCCTTCAGCAGGAAGGGCGTGGCGACGGTGACGAGGGACGAGGCGCCGACCAGCAGGCCGACGATCGCGAGACGGCCGCGGTAGGGCCGAAAAAGCTTCAGGATGCGGCGCACCTGCCGTGGTTGTTCACTTTCGGCAGGCGACGGGGTCCAGGTGGGTTGGTCGGGACGCATGGGCTCCTACGGGAGGTGAGGCGACGGTTACTGCAGCGGAGCTTAGCTCATTGTTACCTATACTCACAATGAACGGCATCCTGATATTGTTCCCTCATGACCACCCCCGATGCCGACGGCCTGCTCGCCGAGCAACTGCTGCGGCTGACCCGCCGCGTGCACCGCATCCAGAAGCGCCATCTGGAGCGGCGCGGTCTGGGTATCACCCCGGCCCAGTCCCGGCTGCTGCGCACACTTGCGCACTACAGCTCGCCGCCGCGCATGGCCGATCTCGCCGAGCGCCTGGAAGTGGTCCCCCGGGCCGTGACCACCCTGGTCGACGGCCTGGAGGCGAGCGGCAAGGTGCGACGGGTCCCCGATCCGACCAACCGGCGGGTGATCCGGATCGAGGTCACTGACGAGGGGCGCACGGCGCTGGGTGAGCTGCGCGGTGCGCGCCGGTCCGCGGCGGAGGAGATCCTGGCCCCGTTGACGGATGAGCAGCGCGAGGTGCTCGGCGGACTGCTGGACACACTGGTGGACGGCATGCCCAGGCTGAAGCCCCGCTGCTGAGACCGCCTGCGGCGCCGGGGTGGCCTTGCAAGCAGTTCAGGCCGCCTTGTGGACAGCACGACGGGGCGCGGGCTTCAACTCCGCACTCTCGGAGTTGAAGCCCGCGCCCCGTGCCGGATACGTCGGTCAACTCACCTCGGGGGCAGGCTCCTTGGCCAACCGCGCGGGTCCATCGGCCTCGGTCGGCACGGACTGTGCGGGTACGTCGGCCTTGGCCGCCTCCGCCTCCACCTCGGACCGGGATGGCAGTTCGGCCTTGGCCGGCTCAGGCCGCGCGGGCCCTGCGCCCTGCGGCTCGTCGTCCTCCTCCACGAACGCGATCTCCCCGTCCAGCACCTTCTTCGCCCGCTCCATGTCGAGCGCGCCCTCCCAGCGGGACACCGCGAAGACCGCGACGCAGTTCCCGAGGAGGTTCGTCGCGACGCGCATCGAGTCCATGATGCGGTCCACGCCGAGGAGGAGGGCGACGGCGCCGGCGGGGATGACACCGAGAGAGGAGGCCGTCGCCGACAGGGCGAGGAAGGCCGAACCGGGCACGCCGGCCATGCCCTTGCTGGTCAGCATGAGCACCAGGATCACGGTGATCTGCTGGCTCAGGCTGAGGTCCACGCCCACGGCCTGGGCGATGAAGAGCGTGCCGATGGAGAGGTAGATCGAGGCGCCGTCGAGGTTGAAGGAGTACCCCGTCGGCAGCACCAGACCCACCGCGTCGTCGCGGCAGCCCGCCTGGCGCAGTTTCTGCATCATGCGGGGCATCACGGTCTCGCTTGAGGCGGTGCCGAGCGCGAGCAGCATCTCCTCGCGGGTGTACCGGACGAACTTCCAGAGGCTGAGCCCGGTGACCGCCTTGAGGGCGATGGCGAGCAGGGCGAGGAACAGCAGCGCGACCGCGTAGCACAGGATGATCAGCTTGCCGTACGTCTTGATGACGCCCAGCCCGTACTCCCCCACCAGGTGCACCATCGCGCCGAACACCGCGAGCGGGGCGAGCTTCATGATGAAGCCGACGATCGCGAAGACCACATCCTGGACCTGCTCGATGGCCGGCAGGATCTTCGGCACCTTGGTGGTGCCGAGGTGCAGTAGCGCCGCGCCGACCAGGCAGGCGAGGACGAGGACTTGGAGCAGTGAGTTCTCGGCGAAGGCACCGACCGCGCTCTGTGGCAGCGCCTCCAGGATGAACTCACTGGTCGAGGGCAACGAGCCGCCCCCGGTCTTGCCGTCGACCGCCGAGGCGTCCAGCGTCGACGGGTCGACGTTCATGCCGGAGCCCGGACTGACAACGTTGGCGGCGATCAGGCCGAGCAGCAGCGCGGCCGTGGTCGCGACCTCGAACCAGATCAGGGCCTTGAGCCCGATCCGGCCGAAGGCTTTCAGGTCACCGGCCTTGGTGATGCCGACGACGACCACGCAGAACACGAGCGGTGAGATCACCGCCTTGATGAGACGCACGAAGCCGTCGCCGAGCGGCTGGAAGGTCGTGGCCGTGTCCGGCCACAACCTTCCGACGACGATTCCGAGCATGAGCGCGCAGAGGACCTGCACGAACAGTGAGGTACGCAGTATGCGTGCGACGCGTCGCGGGGACGGTACAGACGGCGGCACGGGGCACTCCTCCGTGGGGGGCTTCCAGAGCGGATTCCAGAGGGGACTTCTGGTATGCGGAAAAGCACTTCCGCGCCGATCACTATTGAGGAGTTCCTTATGCCGCCGGATACTTTCGTGTCACGTCCATGTAAATCATGGAACTGCCGTACCGTTCCTCATCGATGGACTCGGCGTTCTCAGCAGCCGCCACGGTCCCGCGTCAGCACACCCTGCGCAGTGACCAACTCCCGGTCGTAGCAGCCGTCCGAGCCGTACAGGCGGTAGCGCTCGCTGGTCGTGCCGACGGCGTGCCGCTGATCGCGCGGCACGTTCGCCGTATACGTCGCGTCGCCGACGTAGGTGTCGTCGAGCCGTGACCACGCGGTGCGCCGCCCGCCGTGCGTCTCGTCGACCGCCGCCAGGTCGCCGAGCGTCAGCACGGTCCGCAGCCGGTCCCCCGCGCCGAGCGTCGTCGTGCCGTCCATCGTGTACATGTGATGAGTACGCGTCACCCTGGCCGGTCCACGCCCGTCGACGGTGACCGTCTCGTCGTCGGTCCAGGTGGCCTTGAGCCCGTCCGTGTTCTCGCCGTCGCTCCAGCGGTGCACGGAGGCGTTGGTGAGCGTTCGCCTGACGGTGGTCGTCACTCGTCCGTGCGAGGTGTCGACGTATCCGGCGACCGTCAGTCGGTGACCGCCCTCGGTGTCGAGGCGGTGTTCCGAACCGGGTGTGTACGTCGACGAGTTGGCGAGGTCGCCCGTCTCGACCCGGGCGAGCTCGCCCGTGACGTGAGCGCGCCGCGCGTCCTGCCAGACGAGGACGTTGACCGGCGTGCTCCAGCCCGTCTGCCCCTCGGGGACGCCCACGACGGATACGTCGACCCGGTGCGGGCGACCGTCGTTGAGGAGCCCGGCGAAAGGTGTCAGGTCGTACTCGATCGGCTTGATGTCGAAGGCGCGCGGGCCCGGAATCACGTACCAGAGGAAGGGGTTGGACCAGCCTCCGGTCCACACGGTCGGAAACGGCTCGGCGATGCCCGCGAGTTGACCGTCGACCTTGATCTGCACTTCGCGGTAGGGGCCGCCCTCGGCCTTGCAGGAGTACGGGGCGGAGTCCGGCACCGTCAGATACCAGTACTCCTCACAGCCGCCGCCGGACCCGGTCGCGTACACCTCGGCGACGATGCGCTCGCTGTTGCGCGGGGTGGTGAGGGTGCCGTTCTGGAGGGTGAGGACGCGGTCCGGGGTCGTCGCGGCGGCAGGCTTGGCGGTCTTCTCGGTGGAGTAGAAAGTGAGCGTGACCTTCACGTCGAGGACTCCGGTGTACGTGTCGTCGACGACGTTCCCGATGAGCATCTCGACGTCGCGGCCGCCGCGGAACGTGTCGCTGTAACGCGTCACGTCCTTCTCCACGGACCACTCGATGCCGTCGGGCGAGGGCTGCGGGGTGGACGTGCGGAAGATCTCCACGCCGCCGACGTGCACATAGCCGAGTCGGTCGAACTGCCGTCCCTTGACCTTGCCGTCGAGCCGCAGGATGACCTTGCTCCAGCGGTCGCCGCAGCCGCTGGGCGGCGTGTATGTGCCCCGGTACGGTGTGAAGTCACGGAACTGCGCCTCGGCGAGCGTCACTTCGCAGGACTTGGTGGCGGGTTTCTCGATGGGCGGGGCGGCGATCAGGGGGTCGTGCCAGTCGGTGCCGAACTCGGCGGGCCCGTCCGCGGTCACCGCCGCGACCGGTAGCTGTGCCGCCGAGGCCCGGACCGGGCCCGCGCCGAGGAAGGTGCTCGCCACGAGGGTCGCTCCGGCGAGCATGGACATGATGATCCGTCTTCTCATGTGCGGTGTTCTACGGGGGAGTCGACCCGCGCCGCAATGGGCACTCGGGGACCCCGCATCGCGGTGCACGCCGGTCGGCCACGACGACTACGCCTTCAGATTCTCCCTGTCCCCCATCACCATCACCGGGTGCTGATCCGGGTCAAGCGTCTGCAGCAGATACTCCATGGCCTCCCTGGACACGCTCACACACGCCAACGTCCCGCTCCCGTGGTCCACGTGCAGCCAGATACCGCCGCCCTTCGACTGACCGAGGGGGCGGATCGGGTCGTCCGGCGGGGTACCTTCGCGGCGGTTGTAGTTGATGGCGATGACGTAGTCGAAGTCGTGCCAGTGCGACTCGTCCCAGTAATAAGGGGATTGATAGGACTCCGACTGGTCGTACGGGAACCGGGTGCCCGGGTCGTCGAGCAAACCGCCGGAGTCGCTGAGCGTGAACACCCCTACGGGACTGCGCAAGTCGTCCTCTTGATGGTCTGTGGTCCAACCCCTCTTCCCGTTGTGCGCCGGCCATTTGGCCCGCTCGACCCAGGTGGAGCCAGACTTCACATACAGGACGGCCATGGAGTCGGCGGAGTCCTTGCCGTCTCCGTACACCGCCAGAACTTGGCGGGAACGGGACGGGATTCGCGCCTGCATCCGATCCCCGATGCCCGGGATCCGTGGGCGCTCGACCGCGGGCGCCGGAGTGATCGCGGCCTTACTGCCGGCCCCGCCGCGCCCCTTCACGACCTCATTCCGTCCTTCCGGACCACCGCAAGCCGACAGGAGCACAGCAAGGACAGCGCACGCTGCCGTGACAAGCCCCCTACGCATCGCACCGTCTTTTCGCATGCGGCCCATCGTTTCACCACATATCGGATAAACACACTTTTCCTTACGCCGCTTGGGCCTGTGCCCGCTCCGGGCACGTGGCGGGTAATCGGGCATGGGCGCGTGACCGGGTATGCGGTGCGTGCCTGAGCATCTGACGGAGTGCCGGGAAACGGACCCGGTTACGGACCCGGTCACGGGCGTAGCCGCAGCCAGGGCCGTGGCTGCGCCCGGGGACGTACCCACGCCGGGGCCGAATCCTTGCCCTGAGGAGAAAAACCGTTTGCTTTCGGCTACGTCGTGACGCGACCCTTTCACGGTTTGTTGGCGACCTCCGCGGGCGGCCGGTCGCCGGAATTCCACAGCCGCCCTCACCCCCTGACACGAGCCACTGGGACGTCATGCAGATTCAAGACCTTCCGTATCCCGACCCGGGTGTGCCTGACGCCCGCTCGGGTCCCCGATTCCTGTGGTGGCTCGGCCGGAATCAGCTCGGCGGACAGTTCAAGTCCCTCGCCTGGGGGCTGCTGCACTTCGTGGCCGTCTCCGCGCTGCCGTTCTGCGTCGGTCTCGGCGTCCAGTCCGTCGTCGACCGCTCCGGCGCGCGACTCGCTCTGACCGGCGGGCTGATGGTGCTGTGTGGCGTCGGCGTCGCACTGGGCGAAACCATGCTGCACCGTGCCGCGGTCACCAACTGGATCACCGCCGCCGCGCGCGTCCAGCAGTTGCTCGCCCGCAAGACCGCTCAGCTGGGCGCCGCGCTGACCCGGCGTGTCGCGGCGGGTGAGGTCGTCGCCGTGTCCACCGGCGACGTCGAGAAGATCGGCTGGTTCGTGGAGGCCCTGTCGCGGTTCGCGGCGGCCGCACTGACCGTCGTGCTGGTCTGTGTCGGCCTGGTCGTCTACCAGCCGGCGCTCGGCGTGATCGTCGCCGTGGGCGTGCCGGCCCTGGCCCTCGCCGTACTTCCGCTGCTGCCCCGCGCCACCCGGCGTGCCGACTTCCAGCGCGAGAAGGCCGGACGCGCCACGGAGCTGGCCTCGGACACCGTCGCGGGCCTGCGGGTACTGCGCGGCATCGGCGGCGAGGAACTGTTCCTCGACCGCTACCGCCGCGCCTCCCAGGAGGTCCGCCGGGCCGCCGTGCGCAGTGCCCGGATGTGGTCGCTGATCTCGGCCATTCAGGTGCTGTTGCCCGGACTGCTGCTGATCGCTGTCATCTGGCAAGGCGTGCACCTGGCCCGCGACGGCCGGATCACGGTCGGCGAACTGGTCACCGTGTACAGCGCGGTCATGCTGCTCACCTACCCGCTACGGCACTTCACCGAGATCGCCATGGCGTATTCCTTCTCGCGCCCGTCCGCCAAGCGGGCCGCCCGGGTGCTGTCCCTCGAACGGGCCATGGACAGCGGCGGATCTCGCTCGGCCGAGGTGCCGCAGGGCGATCTGTACGACCCGGCGACCGGACTGCTCGCACCCGCCGGACGGCTCACCGCCGTGGTGTGCGGCGATCCGGACGCGGCGGGTCTGCTCGCCGAACGGCTGGGCGGCCACCCCGCCGAAGAGGGCACCTCGGTGCTCCTCGGGGGCGTACCGCTCGACGAGTTGCCGCTCGGTTCCGCGCGCACGGCCGTCCTCGTCCAGGACAAGGATCCGGTGCTGCTGTCCGGCTCGCTGCGCGAGCTGCTCGACGTGCCCTCCTCTGGTGCGGTGAGCGCCGCCGAGGCACTGGCCGCCGCCCAGTGCGGCGACGTCCTGGACGCACTCGCCCAGGGGGCGCTGGATGCCGCGGACCCGATGGACGCCGGCATCACGGAACGCGGACGGTCCCTGTCAGGTGGCCAGCGCCAGCGGTTGGCGCTGGCCCGTTCGTTGATCACGGATCCCGGGGTGCTCGTCCTGGACGAGCCGACGTCCGCCGTCGACTCGCACACCGAGGCACGTATCGCCGACGGCGTCCGTTCCCTGCGCGCCGGACGTACGACGGTCGTCTTCACCTCCTCGCCCCTGCTCCTGGACCACGCGGACCGGGTCGTACTGGTGCACGAGGGCGAGGTCGCGGCGGTCGGAGTACATCGCGAGCTGGTGCACAGCGAGCCCCGGTACCGGGCCGTGGTCACCCGGGAGACCGAGGACGAGCCCGCTCCGCGCGGCGCGCTGGAGAAGCTGGAAAGCCTGGATGACCTGAAGAAACTGGAAAAACTGGAAGAAATCGAGGAGACCGCATGATCGGCGTGGCGCCACCGACGTACGACCCGGCGGCCCCGACGACGGCGAACACCCTGCCCGTCGGTGCCCCCGCGACCGTACGCGCCTACGTGGCCGAACTGTTCCAACGGCACCGCCGGGCCTTCGTGCTGCTCATCACCGTCAACACGGTGGCCGTGGTGGCCTCGATGGTCGGCCCCTATCTGCTCGGCTCCGTCGTCGAGCGGGTCTCCGACCATGCTCGGGAGCTCCATCTGGAGCGCACCGTCGCCCTGTTCGTCGTCGCGCTCGTCGTCCAGGCCGTGTTCGTACGAGAGGTGCAACTGCGCGGCGCCGTGCTCGGCGAGCGGATGCTGGCCGATCTGCGCGAGGACTTCCTCGTACGGTCGGTGGGGCTGCCGCCCGGCGTCCTGGAGCGGGCCGGGACGGGCGACCTGCTGTCCCGCATCACCACGGACATCGACCGGCTCGCCAACGCGATGCGCGAAGCCGTGCCGCAGCTCGCCATCGGCGTGGTGTGGGCGGCACTGCTGCTCGGCGGACTCGCCGTGACCGCGCCGCCCCTCGCCCCCGCGGTGCTGATCGCCGTACCGATCCTGGTGGTCGGCTGCCGCTGGTACTTCAAGCGGGCGCCGTCCGCCTATCGGTCGGAGGCCGCCGGCTACGCCGCCGTCGCCGCCGCGCTCGCCGAGACCGTGGACGCCGGACGCACCGTCGAGGCCCATCGCCTGGACGCGCGCCGCATCGACCTGTCTGAGCGCCGGATCAAGGAATGGACGGCCTGGGAGCGCTACACCCTCTGGTTGCGCTCGGTGCTCTTTCCGGTCGTCAACGTCACGCACGTGACCGTCCTCTGCTCGGTCCTCGTGGTCGGCGGCGTCTTCGTCCTGCAGGGCTGGATCAGTGTGGGTCAGCTGACCACGGGTGCACTCATCGCGCAGATGCTCGTCGACCCGGTCGGCTTGATTCTGCGCTGGTACGACGAGCTGCAGGTGGCCCAGGTCTCGCTGGCCCGGCTGGTCGGTGTCCGGGACATCGAGCCGGCCGCGGGCGACCCGTCGGTGGCCCCGGACGGACGTGACGTGCTCGCGGACCAGGTGCACTTCGGCTACCGCGCGGGCGTGGACGTGCTGCGCGAGGTCTCCCTGGAGGTCGCACCCGGCACCCGGCTCGCCCTGGTCGGCCCGTCCGGAGCGGGCAAGTCCACGCTGGGCAGGCTGCTCGCCGGGATCTACGCGCCCCGCGACGGCCGCATCACGCTCGGCGGCGCCGAACTGTCCCGGATGCCCGCCGAAGAGGTCCGCTCCCACGTGGCCCTGGTCAACCAGGAGCACCACGTCTTCGTGGGCTCCCTGCGCGACAACCTGCTGCTGGCCCGGACCGGAGCGGTCGACGCCGAGCTGTGGGCGGCGCTCGGCGCGGTCGACGCCGACGGCTGGGCCCAGGCCCTCGACGGCGGCCTGGACACCGAGGTCGGCTCGGGCGGGCTCGCGCTCACCCCGGCCCAGGCCCAGCAGATCGCGCTGGCCCGGCTGGTGCTGGCCGATCCGCACACGCTGGTCCTGGACGAGGCGACCTCGCTCCTGGACCCCCGCGCGGCCCGTCACCTGGAACGCTCGCTGGCCCGCGTTCTCGACGGCCGCACCGTCGTCGCCATCGCGCACCGACTGCACACCGCCCACGACGCGGATGTCATCGCCGTCGTGGAGAACGGCAGGATCAGCGAACTGGGCAGCCACGATCAGCTGGTCGCCGCGGACGGTGCCTATGCGGCGCTGTGGCGGTCCTGGCACGGGTGAGCGAGCCGGACGTTGCTTCGGCCCAGGTCGACCCTGCAGACCCGCACGGTGGTGATCGCGGGCCGGCTGGTCTCGGA